>NZ_JBFRSX010000007.1:0-29312 GCF_041473835.1 Vibrio sp. 10N.222.55.A1
TCGGCACACTAAATTCTTTATGCTTTTGTCCGTGTTGTTACTCCCTGTTAAAGAGTGTTGACACCAACAAATCAAATTGTGGTGCCCGGAGGCGGAATCGAACCACCGACACGAGGATTTTCAATCCTCTGCTCTACCGACTGAGCTATCCGGGCAACGGAGCGCTATTAAACGGATTTTCTGCATAACCGTCAACTCCTTTTTTGAAAATAACTAAAAAAACCGTTCGTTCGTTGTTTTTTTATTCAAAAGTGAGGGTTATGTTTTACCTTGGTTAAATTCTTTTTTGAATTGCGTTACTTTTTCGAGGTATCGGCGCGACTCTTTATTTGGATGCTTCTTGGTAAGCGCCCAGTAGGCTTGGCTCGGTTGCAGCGAGTTTAAGTCTTGCATTGCTCGCTTTCTGTCCTTACTGAAGGTATTGAGTACGCCACCAGTACCGCCGTTATAGGCTGAAATCATACTGTATTCAAGCGTTAATGGGTTTTTTACGTCTTTCAAATAACGATTTTTGAGGATGTAAAAGTATGCGGTGCCAGCATCAATGTTGTTTTCTGGATTGAATAAGTACTCAGGGCTTGGTTCACCAGGTTTCTTTTTGACGTGTTCAAATACATCTCGACCAGCGGTTTTAGGTACCACCTGCATAAGACCATAAGCATTAGCCCAGCTTACGGCGTACGGGTTGAAGCTACTCTCTGTCTTGATGATAGCGTAGATTAAATCTTCAGGGATGTCATAACGCTGAGACGCTCGTCGAACGATGTCGGCATATTGATAACTACGCTGGCTAGCGTGGTCGGCCACCATTGGGATTTCAACGTAGTAGGCTTTTTTAAAGTCGACTTCTTTGGTTTTTAGGTTATTCGCGATCAGGTAATCCGCAAACTGGTTCGCTCGCCAAGTCCATTGAATGGGCTTTTTTTCTTGGTCTACGACCTGATTATAGAGGAAAGGTTTGCCTTCTAGCTTGATGCTTTTAGAAGAGAATAGATCGACATGCGCCGGATCATCTGGCGTCAAAAGGGTCGTCATGATCGCATTTTTGAGGTGTTTTTTCGGTTCGGTAGAGGAAACCGTTTCCACCGTTATCAGGCCTTGGCTAAAATTCACTTCTGAACGACTTAAGTAATTATCTATGTATTTCACATAGTTACTCTTACCTGCTATCTTGATTTCACTGCTACCCCAACGTTTTTGAATGTTGCCTGAAAAGCTATCTATTAATGAATCTAGCGCCCCGGTATCTTTTTCAAATTGTCCGGGTAGCTCAGCTAAATTCTTCACAAACCGGTTGGTTGGCTCGTAATTGACATCATAAATGCTTTCGACAAATTCACGGCTGCAGCCAGTTAATAACATGGCTGTTAGGAAGTAACTTAGCTTTTTCATAGTTCCTCATACAAAAATGACATCGCAGCGTTAACCATGATGTCATTAAAAATTGCTTAAATAAATGTCTTATTCGCTTGGTGGAGTATAGCCATCAATTACGACATCTTTACCTTCAAAAAGGAAGTTAACCATCTCAGTTTCAAGAAGTTTACGATGCTCAGGATCCATCATGTTTAGCTTCTTTTCATTGATAAGCATAGTTTGCTTGCTTTGCCATTGTCCCCAAGCTTCTTTAGACACGTTGTCAAAGATACGCTTACCTAAGTCACCTGGGTAAAGTTGAAAATCTAGGCCTTCAGCATCTTTTTGAAGGCGAGCACAAAATACAGTGCGGCTCATAGTGGTTCCTCTTATCGCGTTCGTTGATTCAAACGTCGTCGTTCAGTTCAAAGGGTAGGCTCTCAATAAGCTGCTTTACAGGAGCGGCTAGGCCAATTTCTTCCGGTTTTGATAAGTTATACCAGAGACCTTTAGCCCCTTCCATTATCAAATCTGGTTGTTTATCTAATTTCACTAATACTGGCGTGATATCTAAGTGGTAGTGGCTGAAAGTGTGTCTAAACGCAATCATGGTCTTGATCGAATTGGTTTGAGTGTCTTTGATCGAACGAAGATCTAGTTGATGTTCGATCTCTGCGTTTTCATTTTGAGGGAAACAAAACAATCCGCCCCAGATACCAGATTGAGGGCGCTGTTCGAGCCACACTTGGTTGTCGTGATACAGAATCACAAACCATGTGTCTTTTACTGGCTTTTCTTTCTTAGGCTTTTTGCCAGGGAAGTCGAGCTGTCTATCGAGCTTCTTGGCCTCACACATGCTTTCAATCGGGCACAAGGTGCACTTAGGCTTGCTACGGGTACAAACCATGGCACCCATGTCCATCATTGCTTGGTTGTACTTATCGACATCTTTGTTCGGAGTATGTGCTTCGGCGTGTTCCCAAAGCTGGTTTTCGACTTTCTTTTGCCCCGGCCAACCTTCAACGGCAAAACTTCTCGCAAGCGTTCGTTTTACATTGCCATCAAGAATCGCATGAGGAAGTTTATGAACCGATGATAAGACGGCTGCTGCTGTTGAGCGACCAATCCCCGGTAGCGCGTTCATCTCTTCGATAGACAGCGGAAATTCACCACCATATTGCTCAGCAACGATCTTGGCTGCTTTATGTAGATTGCGAGCTCGTGCGTAATAACCAAGCCCTGTCCATAAGTGGAGTACCTCATCTTGTTCGGCGTTCGCTAGGTCGATAACCGTTGGAAAGCGTTCTAAGAAGCGTTGGTAGTATGGAATCACCGTAGCAACCTGAGTCTGCTGAAGCATGATTTCAGATAGCCAAACGGTGTAGGCGGTTTTGTTTTGTTGCCAAGGCAATTCTTTACGCCCGTAGGCGTCATACCACTTTAATATGGCGGTTGCGAAAGGAGTCACGACATGCTCTATGCTTTGCTATTATTAGAAGCGAAATTGCACCACACTTAACGTTGGATGTAAAACAGACAAATTGTGTGGGAATTTATCCACGGAAAGACTTGCACCGGAGGCAATTCTTTGGATAATCCCCGCTTTGATTAATCAATGTGCAGGCAAAAATCAATGAGTGAAGTGACCACTAACGAATATACTGAAGACGGCAAACTGGTTCGTAAGATCCGTAGCTTTGTTCGCCGCGAAGGCCGCTTAACAAAAGGCCAAGAGAACGCGATGAATGAATGTTGGCCAACAATGGGTATCGACTACAACCCAGAGCTTCTTAACTGGAAAGAAGTATTTGGCAACGATAACCCGGTTGTACTAGAGATTGGCTTCGGTATGGGTGCATCACTGGTTGAAATGGCAAAGAACGCACCTGAGAAAAACTTCTTAGGTATTGAAGTTCATAGCCCGGGTGTTGGTGCGTGTTTAGGTACAGCTCGCGATGCTGGCGTAACTAACCTGCGTGTAATGTGTCACGATGCTGTAGAAGTATTTGAACACATGATCCCAGATAGCAGCCTGCATACTCTGCAACTGTTCTTCCCTGACCCATGGCACAAAGCTCGTCACCATAAACGTCGTATCGTTAAGGCTGAGTTTGCAGAGATGGTTCGCGGCAAGCTTCAACTTGATACTGGTGTTTTCCACATGGCAACAGACTGGGAAAACTACGCAGAACATATGATTGAAGTGATGAACGTAGCTCCAGGCTTCGAAAACATCGCTGAAGATGGTGATTACATCCCTCGTCCGGATGAGCGCCCGCTAACTAAGTTTGAAGCTCGTGGCCACCGTTTAGGTCATGGTGTTTGGGACATTAAGTTCAAGCGTACTAAGTAACTTCGAATCAAATTAAGTGAAGGGTAATCCGACTTAGGGTTTAACCCCTACACTTTATGGGATTGATTAAAGCCAACATTATTGTAATGTTGGCTTTTTTGTCCTTAGGCTTTTATTTCAGTAAAGGCTTAACGACAGAAAGTAATACCAATCACAGTAAGTAAGTGATCAGAAATAGCGTAGGAAAAAGGCTTGAGAACAAGGCAGCATTTTTCGATAAGTAGTTACTCTACAATCAAAAATTCTAACGCAGTTATCGAGCATTTTAACAAGCTAGAGTGAGCAGTTATTTACTACGATTGGTATATGTTACACCCCTACAAAAATAACAATATAGAAGTAAGCGCACATGAAACCAACTCAAGCTATTTTGGCCGAGATCTTAGACGAAGTTCGTCCTTTAATTGGACAGGGAAAGGTCGCTGATTATATCCCTGCACTGGCTCGCGTATCGAACCAGAAACTGGCGATCGCGGTATACACCAATGAAGGTGAGGTGATTAAAGCAGGCGATGCTGAAGAAGTATTTTCTGTGCAATCTATTTCTAAAGCCTTGAGCCTGACGCTAGCTATGGTGCTATATAAGCCTGAAGAGATTTGGCAAAGAGTAGGCAAAGAGCCTTCTGGTCAAGCCTTTAACTCGATGATTCAGCTTGAGATGGAGTATGGTATTCCCCGCAACCCGTTCATCAATGCGGGGGCAATTGTCGTTGCAGACCTACTACAAAGCCGCTTGTCTGCGCCTAGGCACCGCTTGTTAGAGTTTGTGCGTCAGTTATCGGGTGATACTCATATTGTGTACGACAAGGTAGTAGCGGCTTCAGAAATGATGCACAGCGATCGTAATGCTGCCATTGCTTATTTGATGCGTTCATTTGGTAATTTTGAGAATGATGTTATCCCAGTTCTGAATAACTACTTCCACGCTTGTGCGCTTAAAATGACGTGTGTGGATTTGGCAAAAACCTTTAGCTATTTAGCAAACAAAGGCGTGTCGGTTCAAACCAAGAAAGAGATCATCACGCCAGTTCAAACCAAGCAGTTGAATGCTTTGCTTGCGACGTGTGGCTTGTACGATGGGGCTGGTGAGTTTGCCTACCGTGTTGGTATGCCAGGAAAATCGGGCGTTGGTGGCGGTATTATTGCTATCGTTCCTGGCGAAATGACGATTGCGGTGTGGTCTCCAGAGCTTGATCCTTCTGGCAACTCGCTCGCAGGTACTAAGGCTCTAGAGTTGCTTTCAGAGCGAATTGGTCGTTCTATTTTCTAAGAGAAAGATTCGAGCACGGACGTTGTCCTATAGAACGCTTCGCTCCGAGAGAGGGCTATAAAACAAAAAGGGTTGACCCTAAAGCCAACCCTTACGCAATGCTTCTCGAATCTCGAACTACTCGTCTTCTTCTGCCATAAAGGCTTCTAACAGATCATTGAGAAACAGCTTTCCTTTTTCAGTGATCTGCCAGTGAGTGTCGGTTTCCTTCAAGTAGCCTAGCTCTTTTGCCCACTCAATTGTTGGCTGAACAGCGTCAAAACCAAGTCCTGTCGTATCAATGAAATCTTGCTTAGGGCATGCTTCCATCAGCCTGAAACGGTTCATGAAAAACTCGAAAGGGCGATCTTCGTTTGCTACTTCAAATTCATCCGAAATATAAGGCTTCACCATATTCTGGTAAGCCGCCAAATAGCCTCTAGGGTGCTTAACCTTAGTGGTACGAACAATGCGTCCATCTGTAAAGCTCAGCTTGCCATGAGAGCCACAGCCAATACCTAGATAGTCACCAAAGCGCCAGTAGTTGAGGTTATGTTGGCACTGATATCCCGGCTTGCTGTAGCCTGAAATTTCGTACTGCACATACCCTGCGTCTGCGAGCTTCTTATGGCCTAGGTCGAAGATATCCCAAAGGTCATCATCATCAGGCAGCGTTGGTGTTTTGTAATAGAACATGGTGTTAGGTTCTATTGTTAGCTGATACCAAGATAAGTGCGGAGGGTCGAGTTCTATCGCTTTATCCAAATCAGCCAACGCTTGTTCAATACTCTGTTCGGGTAAGCCGTGCATTAAGTCTAAATTGAAACTATTCAATCCAATCTTATGCGCTAAATGAGCAGCATTTACCGCTTCATCTTGACCATGAATACGCCCAAGTCTTTCCAGTTTCTCTTGCTCAAAACTTTGCACACCCACCGAGATTCGAGTAATGCCTGCCTTTTGGTAACCTGCAAAACGCTCAGCTTCGATAGTTCCCGGGTTGGCTTCCATGGTGATTTCTATTTCAGGTTTGAACGGGATGCGCTGTTCAATGCCTTGTAACAATCGGCCAATTCCTTCAGGAGAAAACAGGCTTGGGGTACCGCCACCAATAAAGATCGAATGCAGTGGGCGAGGCATACCATTGAGCTGATATTTTTCGATATCAGTATCGAGATCTTCAAGCAGTGCATCGATGTACTCTTTTTCAGGGATCTCGGCTTTCAGAGCGTGAGAGTTAAAATCACAATACGGACACTTTTGTACACACCATGGGATGTGTACATAGAGGCTAAGTGCGGGTGGTATTAGCGCTGCATTGTGCATTACAGAGCTTGCTCCTTGAGAGTCTTGAATAGTGACGCAAGCGCTTTACCACGGTGTGATAGTTGCTTCTTACGCGAAGATTCAAGCTCTGCTGAGGCGCAGTTATCTTCTGGTACAAAGAACACAGGATCGTAGCCAAAGCCATTCTCACCGTGTTCTTCAGTAAGAATACGACCTTCCCATTTACCGTGACACACTAGAGGTGTTGGATCATTCTCGTGACGCATTAGCACCAACACACAGTGGAAACGCGCAGTACGCTTTTCAGTTTCGACACCTTGCATCGCATCTAATAGTTTTTTGATGTTCTGCTTATCGGTTGCCCCTTCACCTGAGTAACGCGCTGAATAGATACCTGGCGCACCATTTAAGTAATCAACCTCTAAACCTGAGTCGTCAGCAATGGCTGGCAGCCCTGTTTCTTTCGCTGCGTGGCGAGCTTTGATGATGGCATTTTCAATGAAAGTCGTTCCTGTTTCAGCGACTTCTGAAACGTTAAATTCACTTTGCGCGACAACGTCAAAACCAAACTCAGACAGAATATCTGCCATCTCGCGAACTTTACCTTGGTTGCCTGTTGCTAAAACAATCTTACTCATGGGAATGTAGCTCTAAATAAGTTAATAAATGAAAAGTAAGGTTTGAGCTTACTCTTCTATATAGAATTTCTGTGTGAAACGCAGTGGACCAGTGCCTTTTAGGCCTGCGTTCACATCGATGTCGAAGGTGATGTTTTCTTCGTGAGTTACGGGGAACTCAGCAAGGTAATAAATCGCATCGCCTTCTTTGATTTCTCGAAACTTCAAAGTACGGGTGTTTCCAACGAGGTTCTTCGCTGTTCCCGTAATTTTAGCCGTTGTCGCAGGCTTGCCTAGAGAAGCCTTGTCTAACACGCTGATGTTGAGGATTGCTGAGTATCCATTTCGCTTAAGTTTGTATTGCTTAGCGACTTGCGAAGTTAAGAACGTGGAATTAAAAGCCGAGTAATGAACCTCGACATCCTTAATGTTCTTAAATTGCCCTGCTGAGCTTGGTAAGGCAACAAGAGCGGTGAGTAGTGCTGTTATCCATAAACGCATAATGACTCCAATAAATAGCAAAAAGCCATCATAGGATGGCTTTGACTTCAGTTGGGATTTGGCTTGGCGAGCATATTCGAACTTGCTTGTGCCTACCGAGATCTCCCTTTTCTATCTTAATTTGCCCTTTTGCGACCTTAAACTGTTTCGCAAGGTATTTCGCTAAATGGGCATTGGCTTTGCCATCAACCGGTGGTGCAGTAATGGCAATTTTCAGTTCCTGACCGTGCAAGCCGACAATTTTGTCTCGGCTTGCTTTGGGTTGGATATAGAGCCTAAGAAGAATATCGTCTTCCTCGGCCCAAACCGCTTTTGGCATCGTCAAAGTACCTGATGTTTGTACTTGAATTATAGCTGATACCAAATAGGGCCAATCATGTCGCCCATTAGGAAGTTCGCAAATTGCAGAACAATGAACAGAACCAGTACGCTTAGGTCGAAACCACCCATGTCCGGAAGGATACGGCGGATAGGCACTAGCATTGGTTCAGTCAGTTGATGGAATACGTACTCGATTGGACTACGACCTTGGCTTACCCAGCTTAGGATTGCACGGATAAGTAGAACCCAGAAGATCAAACCACCAGCCGCTTTGAGCAGAGACAGTGCACCAAAGATAAGGAAGCTAATATCGAAAACGGCAGCGCCGCCAGAGATAATCAGGTTTAGAGCAACGAACTTAAGTACACACAGCACATAAGCGAAAACAACGGTCGCTAGATCAAGGCTGCCGATTGATGGAATAACTCGGCGTAGTGGGGCAACAACCGGTTGTGTCGCTTTTACGATGAATTGTGAGAATGGGTTGTAGAAATCTGCACGTGATGCTTGTAGCCAGATACGCAAGATCACAACCATGATGTAAAGATCAAAAACGGTCGAGATCAGAAAGCTCATCGAGTTCATATTGTTTCCTTTTTCGGATTTACTTGTCGCTTAGATATAACCAGAGCGGCAAAATGCTTGTTTACCTTGATTGGTACTAAAACAGTTTTTCCATCTCTTCAGCTCGAGCAACCGCCGCTTGCATGGCTTTTGCTACGATGTCTGATAGTTGATGTTCGTTAAACGTGCGTAGTGCTTCTGCGGTCGTGCCGCCTTTGGATGTCACTTGTTCACGCAGTGTTGATAATTCAGTATCTTGGTTTGCTACCACCATCTCTGCCGCGCCTAATGCAGACTGTTGCACTAATTTACGAGCGGTTTCTTGGTCAAAACCTTGGTTAATTGCTTCAGCTTGCATCGCTTCCATAAACAGGAAGAAGTAAGCCGGAGCGCTACCCGCCGCCGCAATGATGTTGTTGATTCCAGACTCTTGTTCAACCCAACTTACTTCACCAACAGCTTGCATCAGCTGAGAAGCAAAGTCTTTATCATCTTGGCTGACAGTTGCATCGGCATAAAGACCACTCATCCCTTTACCAAGCAGTGATGGCGTGTTTGGCATCACACGAACAAGGTTCAGTTGGCAGTTTAACATCTCATTAAGTCGATTCGCATTAATACCCGCGGCAATGGAGATAACCAGTTTGTTGCTGAAGTCGATATCTTGTAAGGGTTTACATACATCAGCCATCATTTGTGGCTTCACGGATAACACAACAACGTCTGCTTGCTCTGCTGCTGCAATATTATCGCTGGTGGTATTGATGCCGTATTCTTGTTCTAACGGCAGCCTTCTGGTTTCTGAAGGTGCTGTCGCAGTAATCTTTTGCGCTGGGTAACCACTAGCAACTAAGCCAGCTACAATTGAGCGAACCATGTTTCCCGCCCCAATAAAGGCGATGTTCTTATGTACCATATATAAAATCCTGAGCGTGTCGCTGCGCGGATAAGGCGAAGCGGTATCAATACTTGTACTTGTCGTTACTTACTACGGCTATTTCGCGTAATCACGAGCGCCGAAAATAGCTGTTCCAATACGAACCATGGTGCTGCCAGCCTCAACTGCTGCATCCATATCACCACTCATCCCCATCGAAAGGGTATCAATGTCTGAATACTTCGCGGCTAGCTTGTCTTTAAGCTCTGCCAGTTGAGAAAATGCATTAAGCTGAGATTGATAGTCAGATACGTTTGCAGGAATCGACATCAATCCTCTTAAGGTGAGGTTGGGGAGCGATGAAATCAACTCCGCGAGTGCAAAAACTGTCTCTTCTGAGGTTCCAGATTTGGACTCTTCACCACTGGTGTTTACCTGAATCAACACTTGCAAAGGTGGAAGTTCGCTTGGTCGTTGATCATTAAGCCTTTGTGCGATCTTATCGCGATCGACGGAATGAACCCATTGAAAGCTTTCCGCGATTGGGCGGGTTTTATTGGATTGAATTGGACCAATAAAATGCCACTCTAAATTTAGGTTAGAATGTTGTTCTGAAAAGTGTTTTACTTTATCTACACCTTCTTGAACATAGTTTTCACCAAAGGCAACTTGGCCTCCGAGTGCGGCTTCTAGAATCGCATCAATAGGTTTAGTTTTGCTGACGGCTAAAAGTTGCACGGACTCTGGAGCTCGTCCGCACTTTTGCTCAGCACTACGAATCTGTGAGGTGATTTGTTCGATATTTTGTTGAATACTACTCATAGCTGACTTTACTTAAGGGAAAATAAATGGATATCACTGAGTTACTAGATTTTAGTGTAAAGCATAACGCGTCAGATCTACATCTTTCTGCGGGTGTATCTCCAATGGTACGTATAGATGGTGAAGTAAGGAAGCTTGGAATCCCAGCTTTGAGTCATGCTGATGTGCATCGTTTGGTTTTTGAGATCATGAGCGATTCACAACGCGGCGAGTTTGAAGAAAAACTGGAAGTCGACTTCTCTTTTGAATTACCCAATGTTGGTCGCTTTCGTGTTAATGCGTTTAACCAAGCCCGTGGCTGCTCAGCTGTCTTTCGAACTATCCCTGTCGAAATCCCGACTTTAGATCAGTTAGGTGCACCTGAGATCTTCGAAAGGATTGCTAACTACGAAAAAGGGTTAGTGCTCGTCACTGGTCCAACTGGCTCTGGTAAATCAACGACTCTTGCGGCGATGGTTGATTACGTAAATCGCAACCACAATAAGCATATTCTGACGATTGAAGACCCGATTGAATTCGTTCACACCAATAATAAATGCCTAGTCAACCAGCGTGAAGTTCACCGTGATACTCACAGTTTTAAAGCGGCACTGCGCAGTGCCTTACGTGAAGACCCAGACGTGATTCTGGTTGGTGAACTTCGTGACCAAGAGACGATTAGCTTAGCGTTAACCGCAGCAGAAACGGGTCACTTGGTCTTTGGTACTCTGCACACCAGTTCTGCGGCTAAAACGATCGACCGTATTATCGATGTGTTCCCAGGTAGCGATAAAGATATGGTTCGTTCGATGTTGTCTGAATCACTGCGCTCGGTGATAGCCCAGAAGCTGCTAAAGCGTGTTGGTGGTGGTCGTGTGGCGTGTCATGAAATCATGATGGCAACACCGGCGATCAGAAACTTGATTCGCGAAGATAAGGTTGCGCAGATGTACTCGATCATTCAAACGGGCGCAGCGCACGGCATGCAGACCATGGAACAAAATGCGAAGCAGCTGATGGCGCAGGGCTTGGTTGATTCGGAAGAGGTCGAGAAAAAGATCGAAATTGAAACCTCAATGTTTTAATCAAGGTGGACACAATGGAATTGAATCAAATCCTTGAGGGAATGCTTTCTCAAAAGGCATCGGATCTTTATATCACGGTTGATGCGCCAATCCTTTTTCGTGTGGATGGTGAATTACGCCCCCAAGGAGAGAAGCTGAATGCGGCTCAAGTTGCTCAATTACTTGATGCGATGATGGAACAAGACCGACGTGATGAATATCAGCAAACGCGTGAGGCTAATTTTGCGATTGTGCGTGACTTTGGTCGTTTTCGTGTCAGTGCATTCTTTCAGCGAGAGCTACCTGGAGCGGTCATTCGACGTATCGAGACTAACATCCCAACCTTTGAGCAACTAAAGCTTCCTGATGTACTACAGGACCTATCAATAGCTAAGCGCGGACTTGTGCTGGTGGTTGGTGCGACAGGCTCTGGTAAATCGACCTCAATGGCTGCAATGACAGGCTATCGCAACACCAATCGCTCGGGACATATCTTGACGGTTGAAGACCCTATTGAATTTGTGCACGAACATAAAAAGTGCATCGTGACGCAGCGTGAGGTCGGGCTCGACACCGAGAGTTACGAAGTCGCGCTTAAGAACTCGCTACGCCAAGCACCAGACATGATCTTGATTGGCGAAATCCGTAGCCGTGAGACCATGGAATACGCGATGACCTTTGCTGAAACGGGTCACTTGTGTATGGCAACCTTGCACGCCAATAACGCTAACCAAGCGCTAGAGCGTATTCTTCATTTGGTGCCGAAAGAGCAGAAAGAACAGTTCTTGTTTGACCTATCGATGAACCTGCGTGGTGTCGTCGCTCAGCAACTCATTCGCGACAAGAATGGCAGCGGGCGTCATGGTGTATTCGAGATTCTGCTGAATAGCCCTCGTGTTTCTGACTTGATTCGTCGTGGTGAACTACACGAACTGAAAGCAACCATGGCTAAATCGAAAGAGATAGGTATGCAGACCTTTGACCAAGCTTTGTATGATTTAGTGATAGCAGGCAAGATCAGCGAAGAGGATGCGTTCCACAGTGCCGATTCTGCTAATGACTTGCGCTTAATGCTCAAAACTAGACGTGGTGATGACGACTACGGAACTGGGGCGTTGGCTGGTGTGAAGATAGATATGGGGTGATAAAAAACGCCTGATTTGATTCTAGGTTAAAATCAGGCGTTCATCATATTCATCGTTCGACTGCGTCTGTATTATCAACGCTTCTTGTTCTTAGGCTCGCTGATTACGTCTGCGTCAGTCGAAGTATGATTCATATAACCTGCATTATTGGAGCTTGTCGAACTGCATGCTGATATTGCTAGAGCTACGAAGATTGCTAGAAAAATTTTCATGTGAACTCCCACTTACCTAATAATGAATTGCTTCGACATTACGCCGTAATATCATTATAGGATCACAAAGGAGTTTAATCTTTGAGCTCTTAATTTTCGTTATGAATATTGTGCTTCAAACCAGCTCTCTAAAATGACGACTGCAGACTGGTTATCGACATTACCTTTACTTAGTGCTTTGTAGCCGCCCATTTCAAAAAGGTCGGCCCTTGCTTCTGTCGTAGAAAGTCTTTCATCATGCAGTTCAACATCGACACCAAAGCGCCCTTTTAGGCGATTGGCAAACTTCTTCGCCCTTGGTGTAATCGCGGCTAGATCTTTACCATGAAGATCGGTAGGAAGACCAACCACGATAAGATTCGGCTGCCACTCCTTAATTTGCTTTTCGATATCGTCCCAATTTGGGATGCCATCTTTGGCTTTAAAAGCTTTTAGAGGGCTTGCGGTGCCCGTGATTTCTTGTCCTATCGCACTACCGATACTTTTTGTACCGTAGTCAAATGCCATAATTGTTCGTGACATGGGGTTTCCAAATTTATCTGTGTTTGAGAGTGTCTGTTTATTTTACTTAGTTGATTTGAGCTAGGCGTGACCAGCGTCTGCTGAAAGCTGAGCTGCATTAATGCCTAACATCTGTACAGCGACTTTCCAGCGGTCAGAAATCGGTGTATCGAAGATGACCTTCGGATCGGCTTCAACGGTTAACCATGAGTTCTCGGTCAGTTCTGTTTCCAGTTGTCCGGGTTCCCATCCTGCATACCCAAGTGCGACTAAATAATTCATCGGCTCATCTTCTGTGCCCAACACCATCAAGATATCTTTTGAGGTTGTCACTGAGATTTGATCCGTCATGCTGATACTGGATTGATAGTTGCCTTTAGGTTTGTGCAAAATAAACCCACGGTCTTCTGCGACCGGTCCACCATTCAATACAGGCTTATCAAGACTTGCTTGGTTGGGTTTTGGCTGATCAGAATCAACCTCAACTTGCTTAAGCATGCTACCGACAGTGACATCAATAGGGGCGTTGATCATCAAACCCATCGCGCCTTCGTCATTGTGCTCACAAAGGTAAATCACCGAATTTTGAAAGTATGGGTCTTTCATTCCGGGCATAGCAACCAGAAAGTGGTTCGTTAAATTCATAGAGCCTCCTGCCAGTGTGTTCCCAGTAAAGGAAAAAGAGCGGCGTAAAGCCGCTCATTGTTCTTTGCCTAGATATTTCTGTGTTTTCGAATAGCTAAGGCTTTCTTTAGTTTAGGCTATTTAGCGTTAACGCGACGCTCAATTGCATCCATTAATTTACCTGTAACTGAAATATCAAAAGCGGCTTCAATTTCACGGATACAAGTAGGGCTAGTCACGTTAATTTCAGTCAGCTTGTCGCCGATAACATCAAGCCCAACAAAGATTAAGCCTTTCTCTTTCAGTGCTGGAGCAACTGCTCTTGCGATAGCCCAGTCTGTTTCACTTAGAGGACGAGCTTCACCTGTACCGCCAGCAGCAAGGTTACCTCGAGTTTCCCCTTTTGCAGGAATACGCGCTAGACAGTAAGGCATTGGCTCACCGTCAACCACAAGAATACGCTTATCACCATTGCTGATGTCTGGAACAAAAGTTTGTGCCATTGCGTAGTTCTGACCGTGGTTGGTCAAGGTTTCAATAATAACTGATACGTTTGGATCGCCTTCTTTCACACGGAAGATAGACGCGCCGCCCATGCCATCAAGTGGTTTTAGAATCACGTCGCCGTGTTCTTCTCGGAACGCTTTAATTTTTTCAGCTTTACGAGTCACGATGGTGGTCGGTGTCAGTTCAGGGAACCATGCCGTGAACAACTTCTCGTTACAGTCACGTAGGCTTTGTGGTTTGTTGACGATCAGTGCGCCGTTCTCTTCAGCACGCTCAAGAATGTAAGTTGCGTAGATGTACTCAGTATCAAACGGAGGATCTTTACGCATTAGTACCGCATCTAAATCGGATAGCGCGATAGTCTGTTCTGATTTGAACTCGTACCAACCGTTTGGATCTTCTTTTAGTTCAACAACCTTAGTGTCAGCAATGGCTACGCCTTGATCTAAATGTAGATCATCCATTTCCATGTAATGGATTTCGTAACCACGACGCTGAGCTTCAAGCATCATGGCAAAGCTAGAGTCTTTTTTGATGTTAATGGATGAAATTGGATCCATTACGATGCCAAGTTTGATCATTTTTTTTCTCCTAGCCTAGATCGCCAAAACGGACTTGTAAGGCAGTAATTGCGGTTAGAGCTGCTGTTTCGGTACGAAGTACACGTGGGCCGAGTAGCGTCTCTTCAAATTTGTATTGTTCTGTCATGCCGATTTCTTCAGCCGACAAGCCACCTTCAGGGCCGATCAATAGGCGTACCTTACTGATAGGTTCTGGAAGGGTATTAATTGAGTATTTTGCACGAGGATGTAAGTTCAGCTTTAATGCTTCACTCGGTTCGCTACACCACTCTTCAAGTTGCATGATAGGGCGAATGACTGGAACCGTATTGCGGCCACACTGTTCACACGCCGCGATAGCAATCTTTTGCCACTGTGCGAGTTTTTTCTCGAAGCGTTTTGTATCAAGCTTAACGCCACAGCGCTCTGAAATTAAAGGGGTAATGGTGTTCACACCAAGCTCAACCGATTTCTGAATCGTGAACTCCATTTTGTCGCCACGTGAAATCACTTGGCCTAAATGTAAGTCTAACGGAGATTCGCTGCTGCGTTCGATGCGTTCAGAAACATTAACGGTGACATTTTTCTTTGATACTTCGGCTATCGTCGCAGGGAATTCAGCGCCACTGCCATCAAATAGAAGGACTTCTTGGTCTTCTTTCATGCGAAGGACACGACCAACATGACCCGCGGCATCTTCGCCTAAAGCGAGTAAACCTAACTGATGAATGCGTTCTGGGTGATGAATACGAGGGATTCTCATGCTGGTAAACCTATAAATATGTTCATTTGGGTATTTTGTCTCTGCCTAACATGGATGCTTTTAGTTGAAAAAACAAGGGTAGAGCAAGAGTTTCAGGGGCAATTCTGAAACTCTTGTTTGAGATAGTTAGGAATGTTGATTGTACGAGCGACGTTATTTACAAGCAGGGTAAACAAATGGGTTGTGATTACCTTGGATGGCATAGATTCGCTCATCACGAGTACATTCCCACTTGTCGACAGGAAATTGCTTGTTCCACGCCATCATTAGGTTGGTTTGTTGCTTAGATAGTTTGAAACCATACTCTTGGCTCATGTAAAGGTAAGTACGCGCGATAGAGCCTTTTGCTCTGTCTGGCGGCATAACTTTACGCTGCTTGAAGTTGACCTGCATTTCACACTGACCATAGCTCACACCATCCATGCCATTCCACTGACTGAAGTTGTAGTTGGAGCGATCACCGTTAACCTCGCCAATGGCCGGAGTTAGGTTGTGAAGGTCGGCTTCCATGGATTTGAATATTTTGTCATTGCGAGTGCAGTTCTTGCGCCCACCATCTTGCCAACACTGACGCTGGTGGCCAAATTGCCAAGCTGGAACCACGTGTTCCCACTCAATTCGACTCGCCCGCTTTTGTTGTTTTCGGACTTGATAGCCACAGCCATCAAGGTCGGGAATGCCTTTCTTTTTGTCCTTCCATGTAATGTCACAGCCGCAATAAAATGAAGTCGGATGGTCGAGGTAAATCTTCACCGCTTCTCTTTTTGCTTTGGAAAATGAGCTCGGTGGTGCGGCGAGAACGCTTTGGGTTACCAGTAGGCCAAATACTATTGTTAAGTAAAAAGATACAGGTAGGCCAAATGCTTTGAAGGTGAGTTTTTGCATAGAAAAAGACTGATAAAAGTATGATAAACATCAGTCTAGCACTCAAATGTTAGATCTCTCTATTAGATTTGTTCTACCGAGTAAATCAACCTGTCACTAGCTTAGTTGAGTTCCCGTGAAAGCTAAGGTTTGCTGGCACAATTGGCAGCGGTAGGTCGATTGATTCCGAAGTACTTTGTTGTGTCGTCTGATTGATAATGGGTAAGTGGTGCACTCACATCGATATTCAAAGGTTTTCCCTTGAACTGACGCGATTTCAAAGCTGTGAGTTGTTCTGGCTGGCACGTTGAATACTTTTTCCATCACGTATTTCCACTCGTTTCCGTGAGGCCTAACACGTCCGAAAACCTGATGCGTGATCAGGTGTGCGAGTTCATGTGGCACAACCTCGTTGATGAAGGCATCTTCATTTTCAGAAAATAGTACGTGGTTGAGCTTAATTTCGTTGAGCTGAAGGTAGGCCTTTCCCGCCGCTTTGCCTCTTAACTTGAAGGTGATAGTTGGGTGTGGAAATTCACGAGAGAAATGTTGATTTGCGATAGCTAGGCATTCGGCCAATTTCTTATTTGCTCGGTGTTGTTGCGGGGTGTAAGACAAACGTTGTTAACTCCAAATAAAAGGCCTCAGCGTTTAAACCAAGGCCTAATCATAACATTGCTTGTTGATCTAGCGATGCTTTACACGTGATGTTTTTTCTTAATGATCTCGTGATAAGCGTGCCATGTAGCATAGCCAAGTAGCGGCATGGTGACGATCATTCCGATGCCGTAGGTGGCAAAACCCACCAAAATACCGGCACAAATAATACTCGCCCAAACCACCATTGCAGGGATGTTCGATTTCACGGCATTAAAGCTAGTGAAAATCGCACTCATCACATCAACGCGTCTCTCCATCATTAACGGAATTGAAAATGCTGAGATGCTAAATATGAGGCTTGCGATAACAAAACCAATCACAGAACCCGTAATTAAGAAGGGAGCGAACTCAGCCAGTGGTGCGCCTTGCACTGAAGGGTAGAGCGCGTGCAATAACGCAGCGATACGCATCCAGAATATCATCGCAACCATCAATACGATCGCAAAGGCCCATTGGTGGGTGGAGTTGCGAGTGATGGCTTTCATCGAGTGCAGTAGGCTTGCGTTGTGGCCTTTTTCTCTTTCCCAAGCTGCGTCATACAAGCCCAGAGCAAGAAACGGCCCTATTAGCATGTACACGATCAGGCTTGGCATTACGACCAAGTGTGTTCCTTGCCATTGGACAAGCTGAACAATGGCGATTGCCGCTCCCATAAAGCACAAACCGTAGAATGCGCTGATTAATGGCATTCTTACTAAGTCATGCAGAGCAAGCGACAACCAATGAAAGGGTGCGGAAATACTGATTTGGTTACAAGGAATGGTGCGAGCGTAATCCTTATCGCTGACCTTGTGTTTTTTATCGTTCAGTTCGGATGGGTGCGCGGTACGAGGCATAGATCCCCCTAGTTAAATAACGTCCTAGTTATAATTCCATAAGGCTCATCGATGTGGCTTGTGTGAGAGTTATGGTGTTGAGCTAAATTGCTCTTTGTCATCCCAGTTTTTGTTCTAGCGTGCATTTAACGAGCGTTATCAGGCTGAATTAATTTAAGTTAAATGTGAGCTTGATCTCTTAGGAGTTACCTTAACTATTGTCAGTAGTGTTAGAAAACACAAATTATCAGCGGTTTTTTATACTAAGTGGTTAACGGTAAAGAAGGGCATTAGAGAAGAGAATGGCGAGTGAAAGTAAGGTAAGTACATAAAAATAAAGCCCTTACTAAGAAGTAAGGGCTTTAAAGAAACAAATCGCAGTGGCTAAATTATTTTAGGCCAGCGAAGTCCGCAAGGATTGCTGCTTTGTCAGTCGCTTCCCAAGGGAACTCTTCACGACCGAAGTGGCCGTATGCAGCA
The DNA here is from genome assembly GCF_041473835.1 of Vibrio sp. 10N.222.55.A1. Lineage (NCBI taxonomy): Bacteria > Pseudomonadati > Pseudomonadota > Gammaproteobacteria > Vibrionales > Vibrionaceae > Vibrio > Vibrio sp. 10N.222.55.A1. Next base: position 18,122 of record NZ_JBFRSX010000007.1, read on the forward strand.
GTCTGCTTGTAGATAGGCTGAAGAAGGTTCAACATCTCTTGAAGACCGTATGGACGTAGGTCGAAGTTTTGACGAACTGCTTCAATGATAATTTCGTGAGCTACTTTTTCAGTACCAAACGTTTCAACCATGATAGATGTTGGATCAGCAACACCGATAGCGTAAGACAGTTGAATCTCACAACGGTCAGCCATGCCAGCAGCAACGATGTTTTTCGCAACGTAACGAGCCGCGTAAGCTGCAGAACGGTCAACTTTTGATGGATCTTTACCAGAGAATGCACCGCCACCGTGACGAGCTGCGCCGCCGTAGGTATCAACGATGATCTTACGACCTGTTAGACCACAGTCACCCATTGGGCCACCGATTACGAAACGGCCTGTTGGGTTGATGAAGAAGTTAGTGTCTTTGTTGATCCACTCAGCAGGAAGTACTGGTTTGATGATCTCTTCCATTACTGCTTCACGTAGATCCGGTGTTGTTACTGAATCGCAGTGTTGAGTCGAAAGAACAACAGCGTCGATACCAACGATTTTACCTTGGTCGTATTGGAACGTAACTTGAGATTTCGCATCAGGGCGAAGGAAGTCAAGTTTACCGCTCTTACGTACTTCAGCTTGCTTCTTAACAAGAAGGTGAGAGTAAGTAATTGGAGCCGGCATTAGGATTGGTGTTTCGTTAGTCGCGTAACCAAACATGATGCCTTGGTCGCCTGCGCCTTGCTCTTTAGGGTCTTCTTTATCAACACCTTGGTTGATGTCTGGAGACTGCTTACCAATTGTGTTTAGAACAGCACAAGAGTCAGCGTCAAAGCCCATATCAGAATGAACGTAACCAATTTCACGTACTGTTTCACGAGTGATTTCTTCGATATCAACCCATGCAGACGTTGTTACTTCACCGCCAACCATAACCATGCCGGTTTTAACGTAAGTCTCACAAGCAACACGTGCTTTTGGATCTTGTTCCAAGATGGCATCAAGAACAGCATCAGAGATTTGGTCTGCAATTTTATCTGGATGGCCTTCTGAAACAGATTCAGAAGTGAATAGGTGCTTAGCCATGAGAGCTCCACTTTTAGTTTTTGGTGTAAATAGTTTATGGCGTCGCAAGCTAGGAAGCGCGCCATTAAATACAGTATATTTTGTAGGTGTTTCTACATCTAGACGGCTATTCTAAATTCCAGCGGTCGAATTACAAGCTCTTTTTTATGATACGTCATAACTAATCGTTTGCGTATCGATTGAGATAAGCCACTGCCAAGTGATGTAAATGTTCGAAAATTGCGAAAAATGACCGTTAAAATGCCAGTAAAACGTTTGCAGTCGCAATAGTCGTTTGAGAGAATACCCGCGCTAATTAAAATGAAAACATTAGCACTATCTCTTTTTTAAATCGCTTATGTATCCAGGAGCAGACATGCCTTCTCGTAAAGATCTAGCCAATGCAATCCGCGCACTTAGCATGGACGGTGTTCAACAAGCAAATTCAGGCCACCCAGGCGCACCTATGGGTATGGCTGACATCGCTGAAGTTCTTTGGCGTGGCCACTTGAACCACAACCCAGCAAACCCAGAGTGGGCTGACCGCGACCGTTTTATCCTGTCTAACGGCCATGGTTCAATGTTGATTTACTCTCTGCTTCACCTTGCAGGCTACGAGCTTTCAATTGAAGATCTGAAAAACTTCCGTCAACTGCACTCTAAGACTCCTGGTCACCCAGAGTACGGTTACGCTCCTGGTATCGAGACAACGACGGGTCCTCTAGGTCAAGGCATCACTAACGCTGTTGGTATGGCAATGGCAGAGAAAGCACTGGCTGCACAGTTCAACAAAGAAGGCCACGACATCGTAGACCACTACACTTATGCATTCATGGGTGATGGCTGTCTGATGGAAGGTATCTCTCACGAAGCATGTTCACTAGCTGGTACGCTAGGTCTTGGTAAGCTAGTTGCTTTCTGGGATGACAACGGTATCTCTATCGATGGTGAAGTGGAAGGTTGGTTCTCTGACGATACTCCTAAGCGTTTTGAAGCATACGGCTGGCACGTAATCCCAGCAGTAGACGGTCACGATCCGGAAGCAATCAATGCAGCTATCGAAGCAGCTAAAGCAGACCCTCGTCCAACGCTTATCTGTACTAAAACTATCATCGGTTTTGGTTCTCCAAACAAAGCTGGTACGCACGACTGCCATGGCGCTCCACTAGGTGCTGATGAAATTACAGCAACTAAAGCAGCACTGGGTTGGGAACACGGTCCTTTCGAAATCCCAGCAGATATCGCAGCTGAGTGGAATGCGAAAGAAGCGGGCGCAGCAAAAGAAGCGGCGTGGAATGCTAAGTTTGACGCATACGCAGCGGCTTACCCTGAGCAAGCAGCAGAATTCAAACGTCGCACTAACGGCGAACTTCCAGCTGAGTGGGAAGAGAAAGCAAACGCAATCATTGCTGATCTTCAAGCTAACCCAGCAAACATCGCTTCACGTAAAGCATCTCAAAACGCATTAGAAGCGTTTGGTCAAATGCTACCAGAATTCATGGGTGGCTCTGCTGACCTTGCGCCTTCTAACCTAACTATGTGGTCTGGTTCTAAGTCTCTTGAAGCAACTGACTTCTCTGGTAACTACATCCACTACGGTGTACGTGAATTCGGTATGACGGCTATCATGAACGGCATCGCTCTGCACGGTGGTTTCGTACCATACGGCGCAACGTTCCTAATGTTCATGGAATACGCGCGTAACGCAATGCGTATGGCTGCTCTGATGAAAGTTCAGAACATCCAAGTTTACACGCACGACTCTATCGGCTTAGGCGAAGATGGTCCTACTCACCAACCGGTTGAACAGATCGCTTCTCTACGTCTAACGCCAAACATGAGCACATGGCGCCCATGTGACCAAGTTGAGTCTGCTGTTGCTTGGAAACTGGCTATTGAGCGTAAAGATGGTCCTTCATCTTTAATCTTCTCTCGTCAAAACCTTGCACAACAAGATCGTAATGCTGAGCAAGTAGCTAACATCGCTAAGGGTGGTTACATCCTGAAAGATTGTGAAGGCAAGCCTGAGCTAATCATCATTGCAACAGGTTCTGAAGTTGAGCTTGCTGTTGAAGCTGCTGCACAGTTAACCGCTGAAGGTAAAGCAGTACGCGTAGTATCTATGCCTGCAACTGACGCGTTCGACAAGCAAGATGCTGAATACCGTGAGTCTGTACTTCCATCTGACGTTACTGCTCGTATCGCAGTAGAAGCTGGCATCGCTGACTTCTGGTACAAGTACGTTGGTTTCGGTGGCAAGATCATCGGTATGACAACGTTCGGCGAATCTGCACCAGCAGGCGAGCTATTCAAGATGTTCGGTTTCACTACTGAAAACGTAGTAAACACCGCGAAAGAGCTTCTTGCTTAATCATTGATTGCTAGCTTAGTGCTAACAATGAAATGAATAAAAAAACCGAGCGCTGAGCTCGGTTTTTTGTCTCTGGGATTTGTTTCTCCTAGACTCATCTCTATAAGCAACAGATCAATCTGTCATGAACAAGCTGAGTTATTCAAGTAATGCCTTTTGGGTAGGATTCAGTTATCATCTGTTGCACGAAATTTTGGTTAGATGTACGGAACTATGCTAAAAGTCGCGATAAATGGATTTGGACGAATAGGGCGTAATGTATTGCGCGCTGTCTATGAAAGTGGCAAAAGCCAACAAATCAAAGTAGTAGCGGTCAATGAGCTTGCTCAGCCTGACGCTATGGCTCACCTATTGCAGTACGACACCAGTCACGGCCGCTTCGGTAAGAAAATCTCTAACGATCAAGAGCACATTTATGTCCATCATGGCATTGGTGCTGAAGACAAGGGTGAGTTTGATACCATTCGTATCTTACATCTTGCTGATATTGAGCTGTTGCCTTGGCGTGACCTTGAGGTGGATATCGTTCTCGATTGTACCGGTGTTTATGGTTGCCGAGATGACGGCCTCGCGCACATTGCTGCAGGGGCGAAAAAGGTACTGTTTTCTCACCCCGGTGCCAATGACCTCGATAACACCATTATCTATGGTGTGAACCACGATACCATCGAAGCGGACCACCAAATCGTTTCCAATGGTTCGTGCACCACCAACTGTATTGTCCCTATCATTAAGGTTCTTGATGACGCCTTTGGTATCGAGTCCGGTACGATTACGACTATTCACTCTTCAATGAATGATCAACAAGTTATCGATGCGTACCACAGCGATTTGCGTCGTACTCGAGCAGCAAGCCAATCGATCATTCCTGTCGATACCAAGTTGCATAAAGGTATTGAAAGAATCTTCCCGAAATTTTCCAACAAATTTGAAGCTATATCTGTGCGTGTGCCGACGGTAAACGTAACAGCGATGGATTTAAGTGTCACAATTAATGCAAATGTGAAAGTTAATGACGTAAATCAAACCATTGTTAATGCATCCCAGTGTACATTACACAATATAGTTGACTATACTGAAGCGCCGCTCGTTTCCATCGACTTTAATCACGATCCCCATAGCGCAATCGTTGATGGTTCACAAACGCGAGTGAGCAACGGCCACTTAGTTAAAATGCTAGTGTGGTGTGATAATGAATGGGGCTTTGCGAACCGAATGCTGGATACGGTTCTTGCAATGCAAGCTTCTGAAGGCAAGAAGTAAGACCTAGAAGCAAATGTGCGGATTATTTATTTTTTAGCTTGAAATAAATACTAAGAGTCCACATATTATTAGTAGTGAAAGAATTACCAGTTGAATAATTTATAGGCTTAGCAGGGTTGCTGAGTTTCCAAAACTTTATATTTATTTAAATTTGAGAGGACAAATCATGTCTGTGATCAAGATGACTGACCTGGAACTTGCAGGTAAACGCGTATTTATCCGTGCTGACCTAAACGTACCAGTAAAAGACGGTAAAGTAACTTCAGATGCACGTATCCTTGCATCTCTACCAACTATCAAACTTTGCCTAGAAGCTGGCGCAAAGGTAATGGTTACTTCTCACCTTGGTCGTCCTACTGAAGGCGAATACAACGAAGAGTTCTCTCTAGCTCCTGTAGTTAACTACCTAAACGACGCACTAGACTGCGAAGTTAAACTAGCTAAAGATTACGTAAACGGCCTAGAGCTAAACGCTGGTGAACTTGTTGTTCTTGAAAACGTTCGTTTCAACAAAGGCGAGAAGAAGAACGAAGAAGCACTTTCTAAGCAATACGCTGCACTATGTGACATCTTTGTAATGGATGCATTCGGTACAGCTCACCGTGCTCAAGCTTCTACACACGGCGTTGGTACTTACGCTCCTGTAGCATGTGCTGGCCCTCTTCTAGCTGCTGAGCTTGAAGCGCTTGGTAAAGCAATGGACAACCCAGCTCGCCCACTAGTGGCTATCGTTGGTGGTTCTAAAGTTTCTACTAAACTAACCGTTCTAGAATCTCTTTCTAAAATTGCTGACCAGCTTGTTGTTGGTGGTGGTATCGCGAACACATTCATCGCTGCTGAAGGCCACAACGTAGGTAAGTCTCTATACGAAGCTGACCTAGTTGAAACGGCTCAAAAGCTAATGAAAGAGTGTGCTATCCCAGTAGCAACTGACGTTGCATGTGCTAAAGCATTCGACGAAAACGCAGAAGCTGAAATCAAGCACGTTTCTGAAGTTCAAGACGACGACATGATCTTCGACCTTGGTCCAGATTCAACTGCGGCACTAGCTGAAATCATCGGCAACGCGAAAACAATCCTTTGGAACGGCCCTGTAGGCGTATTCGAATTCAAGAACTTCGAAGCGGGTACAGCTGGTATCTCTAAAGCAATCGCTGAGTCTGCAGGTTTCTCTGTAGCAGGTGGTGGTGACACGCTAGCAGCTATCGATAAGTTCGGTATCAAAGCTGACGTTTCTTACATCTCTACTGGCGGTGGCGCTTTCCTTGAATTCGTTGAAGGTAAAGTACTTCCTGCAGTAGCAATGCTTGAAGAGCGTGCTAAAGCATAATTGATTTAGAAAGGCGAGATGTGAATCTCGCCTTTTAACGTTTGCTGCATATCACACTTTTTTGCTAGAATGGCATAAGTTGTGAGCAAACGATTGCAAGTTTTTAAACTTAAGTTTTTTAATCTTAAAACGATAGAATAAATAGGACTATTTCCATGTCTAAGATCTTCGATTTTGTAAAACCTGGTGTGATTTCTGGCGATGACGTACAGAAAGTATTTGAAGTAGCAAAAGAAAACAAATTTGCTCTTCCTGCTGTAAACGTTGTTGGTACTGACTCTGTAAACGCAGTACTAGAAGCAGCTGCTAAAGTTAAAGCTCCAGTAGTTGTTCAGTTCTCTAACGGCGGCGCTGCATTCTTCGCAGGTAAAGGCGTTAAACTTGAAGGTCAAGGCGCACAAGTTCTTGGCGCTGTAGCTGGTGCAAAATACGTACACGCTGTAGCTGAAGCTTACGGTGTTCCAGTTATCCTGCACACTGACCACGCTGCTAAGAAACTTCTTCCATGGATCGACGGTCTACTAGACGCTGGTGAAGAGTTCTTCGCACAAACTGGTAAGCCTCTATTCTCTTCTCACATGCTAGACCTTTCTGAAGAGTCTCTAGAAGAGAACATCGAAACATGTGCTAAGTACCTAGAGCGCATGGCTAAAATGAACATGACAATCGAGATCGAACTTGGTTGTACTGGTGGTGAAGAAGACGGCGTTGATAACTCTGATATGGACGCATCTGAGCTTTACACTTCTCCAGAAGACGTAGCATACGCTTACGAGAAACTAATGGCTGTTAGCCCACGTTTCACTATCGCTGCATCTTTCGGTAACGTACACGGTGTTTACCAAGCTGGTAACGTTGTACTTACTCCAACTATCCTACGTGACTCTCAAGCATACTGTGCAGAGAAGTTCGGTATCGCACCTAACGCTCTAAACTTCGTATTCCACGGTGGTTCTGGTTCTTCTGAAGCAGAAATCCAAGAGTCTATCGGCTACGGTGTTATCAAAATGAACATCGATACTGATACACAGTGGGCAACTTGGGACGGTATCCGTCAGTACTCTGCTGACAACTTCGATTTCCTACAAGGTCAAATCGGCAACCCAACTGGCGAAGCTGCTCCAAACAAGAAGTACTACGATCCACGCGTATGGCTACGTGCTGGTCAAGCTTCAATGGTTGCTCGTCTAGAGAAAGCATTTGCTGACCTTAACGCTGTAGACGTACTATAATTCTTTGAATTAAGTACTCTTTAAGTTTTAAAAACCCGCTCATTGAGCGGGTTTTTTTATATCTGATAAAAACTTGTACTAAATATGTGAAAAACCTAGCGTGCGGTGAATAAATTTCGTAGTCTTTTAGTTATCGGTATTTGTGTTTATCGGTAAGTTTTAATAATTCAAAAGCTTACATAAATATGACTTTGCAATCTGTCAAAGATAGGATATCGTGCCGAAAAACTGAACTTGGTTCAGTTTATAAAAAGGACTTGGCTTTAATTTACTTTTAACACAATGACTTAACGGTAATTACACTGTTTATTATATTGCAGAGTAAATGAGGCTTAAGGCAGTTTAGCCCATAGCATATTATATAGAGGATGCACATTATGGCTGATAGTTCGACAGCGATTGAGACTCCACTTGTGGATGGTTTGTCTCAAGCAGAGCAGTGGTTAACAAATAATTCAGATTTATTTATCCAATATGGCGTAAATATCATTTCAGCACTGATAATTCTATTTATTGGTAACCTTATTGTTAAAGCAGTAGCGAATAGCGTGTCTAAGGTTCTTCAGAAGAAGAAAATGGACCGAGCAGTTGTGGAGTTCGTCCATGGTTTAGTTCGTTACTTGTTGTTTGTGATTGTTTTAATTGCTGCACTTGGTCGTTTAGGTGTTCAAACGGCATCTGTAGTTGCTGTTATTGGTGCGGCTGGTTTAGCCGTTGGTCTTGCACTACAAGGCTCACTATCTAACTTTGCTGCTGGTGTACTTATCGTTGCATTCCGTCCATTTAAGTCTGGTGACTATGTGGAAATTGGTGGTGTGGCAGGTTCAGTTGATTCTATTCAAATCTTCCAAACGGTTCTAACAACGCCAGACAACAAAATGGTTGTAGTACCTAACGGTAGCGTTATCGGCAGCCCAATCACAAACTATTCTCGTCATGCGACGCGCCGTATTGATCTAATGATTGGTGTTTCTTACAACGCTGATCTTCAGAAGACAAAAGCGCTACTGACTAAGATCTGTGAATCTGATGAGCGTGTACTGAAAGAACCTGGCGTTCAAGTTGGTGTTCATACGCTTGCTGATTCTTCAGTTAACTTCGTTGTTCGTCCATGGGTTAGCACTGCTGACTACTGGAATGTTTATTTCGACCTGATGCAAGCAATCAAAGAAGGCTTGGATAACGAGGGTATCGAAATTCCATTCCCGCAAATGGATGTACACATGAATAAAGTAGAAGCTTAATTCCTAGTTAGTTTTTATAACTATAAGCTTTTATAAGGAAAGGCGGATAACTTAGGTTATCCGCCTTTTTTGTTGGTTTCATGAAGCTAAATAGATTTACCAGTATTGCTCAATAAGTCCATCGGTAAGCACCGTTGCTATGGCGAACATCATGGTTGCGACTGCGATATCAATGCCTTTCTTAACCTTAGGTTTAGATAGCGTCGGGCCTAGTTTTGCAGCGCCTAATGACAAAGAATAGAACCAGACGAACGAAGCCAATATAGTCCCCATAGCAAATGCAATTCTGTCGTTGCCTTCAAATTGCCCACCAATGGATCCAAGAATTACCACGGTATCCAAATAGAGATGTGGGTTTAATACTGTTACTGCCAATGCCCCTAAAATAACGGTGCGCTTGCCACGCGCTAATATCTCACCTTTCGACTCATCACTGGTGCGCACTTTGAATGCACTGCGTAGTGAGAGCAAACCATACACAGTCAGAAAAGCGATGCCACCTAGTGTCACTGAGGTAAGCAGTAATTCATTTTGCGACAAGATCGCTCCGCCGCCAAAAATGCCTAATGAGATAAACAGAGTATCGAGCAGGCTACAAATCGTTGCTGTCGTTAAATGATGATTGCGTTTTATCCCTTGATTTAGGACGTACGCATTCTGAGCGCCAATAGGGATAATCATACTTGCCCCTAGACCAAAACCTTGTAATAAAACCCAAAAACTCATTTTAACCTCCACTTATTTAACGATATTTACGTGCTATATGGCGAAGATACTCTGACCCTTTAAATAAGTATAATTAATGATTTTAATCCATTATTAGAGTTGCTAATGTGGTGATGAGTTAGCTTAAAAAGGAAGCAAATTGATGCGCGGATTGGATTATAAATGGATTGAAGCACTGGATGCTGTAGTAAAACAACGTAGCTTCGAAAGGGCTGCTGAGCAGTTATATATCTCCCAGTCGGCGGTATCTCAACGCATCAAACAGCTGGAAAAGTGGTTGGCTCAGCCAGCCTTGGTGAGAGAAAGCCCGCCTAGGCCAACGCCTGCGGGTAAAAAACTACTGGGCTTATATCGCCGTGTTCGTTTGTTAGAGCACGAGCTTGTGCCTGAGTTGATGAATGAAGAGGGTAATCAACCACTATCGATATCCATAGCCACCAACGCTGATAGTTTGGCGACATGGTTGCTACCAGCTTTGTCGGATGTGATTAAGTCTCGCCAAGTCGAGTTGAACCTCGCGATTCATGGTGAGTCGAGAACCATTGAAAAGATTAAAAGTGGCGAGGTGGCCGGTGCAATCAGTTTGGAGTCTCAAGCGATTCCTGGCTGCAGTGCTGACTATCTCGGTAGGATGGATTATGTGTGCGTGGCTAGCCCTGACTTTCATCAGCGTTACTTTGCAGAGGGCGTAAACTACGCCACCTTAAGCAAAGCACCTGCGGTTTCCTATGATCAATACGATGATCTGCATAAGAAGTTTCTGCATGATCATTTTAACGTCCCGAGAGACAGTGTGATCAATCATACAGTCGGCAGTTCAGAAGCATTTGTGCGCTTGGCATTATCGGGTGTAGCCTATTGCTTGATCCCCCGATTACAGATTATCGATGAGCTCGAGTCTGGTGCTCTGATTGATATTACCCCTGGCTTTCTGCTCTCTTATCGCATCTATTGGCACCATTGGCAGCTTGAGAGCGGAGTATTAAAAGAAGTATCCCAAGCAATATTGAGTTTTGCTCACAATCACTTACCTCAGTAAACTGTTGGTTTTTTCAGCGTCAAAGTTCTGTTAGAAGTGTGTGCTCTGGATTGGCTAAACGATAAATTGCTCTATGATGAAAGGACATTTGTTTAGCATAGGTCATACCTAATGAAGCTTGTACCAAAGATGTTAGCAACGTCTCTTACTCTTACTGCGGCGTTGAGTGCTGTGAGTTTTCCATCATTGGCTGACTCTCCATCCTTTCCTCATATTTCAACGACAGGCTATGGTGAAGTGATCGCTACACCTGATATGGCGACATTCTCTGTGAGAGTCGTGGAATCGACGATGACTGCTGAACAGGCTAAAAATACCGTTGATAAAGTCGTGACAGGCTTTCTAAACAAGCTGCATCAAGCTGGTGTTGATGAGGCGAGTGTACACAGCTCTAACCTGTATTTATCTCCTCAATATCATTACCCGAAAGATGGCAAACCGGAACTGGTTGGCTACCGCGCCTCACGTAATGTGACCGTTCAAGTGACTGAGCTAGCTAATCTTAATGAGTACATGGATATTGCGATTGGAGAAGGCATTAATCAGATCGACAACATCCAACTGCAAGTTCGCGACCAAGCTAAGTATCAAGAGCAAGCGCGCTTAGAAGCCATTAAAGATGCGACATCAAAAGCTAAATCATTGGCGAGTGGTTTTGAGCGCGAGTTAGGTGATGTATGGCGCGTGGATTACAACGCCCAATCTTCTCAGCCAGTACTCATGCGTTCAATGGCGATGGATGCAAGAACAGAATCGAACTCTTATGAAGACTCAACGATCACCATTCGTGATCGCGTGAATGTGATCTACCAGATCGAAGAGTAATGACAGTGCTATAGAAGGTTTTGGATCATGACGACCTAATTACCTACGATAGGCCAAATGCTAAAAAGGCTCTCATGATGAGAGCCTTTTTTATGCATTTTGTCCCGTCCTGAAATGT
>NZ_JBFRSX010000008.1:0-139217 GCF_041473835.1 Vibrio sp. 10N.222.55.A1
GGTTCATGGGGCGGATACTATCTAGCTGGTGAGGTTGGATTTATGTCCTGAAGAGTGCTCTTTGAGGCCAGTAAGATAAAGGGTAGAGATGACTAGGCTGATTAGGGCTGTAACCATATGCTTATGGCTAAAGGTCAGGGCGAGCGAGTAAGCTCTGTCTGAAAGGTTCTGGGTAGTTTGGATAACCTTACAGACAAAACAAAAAGCTTGCACAGAGGCAAGCTTATTAAGGATTCGGCTAACTAAGCGCCTGGTGGAATCGCTAAACTGTCTGCAATAAGCTGGATAAGATTATCTTCTACTTCAAAACGTAGTTCGAGTAGTTCACCTACTTTGGACATATCTCCTTCGAAGTTAGGCAACTCATCGTCTGCATTTACTTTAACGTACTTATCATTGAATTCTAGAAGCGGCTCGGTTGTAAGTACGATCTTCGCGTAAGTTGTATCAATCTCGTCATTGGTTTTAAAGCCTGTTGCTTGCCATTTTTTCATGACCATATCGTAGATCTTAAAATGACCCTCTGAGATATAATCGACAACATGATCACAGAATGAGCTTATTTCTTTAGGGGAAGGGAGTTCAACAACGTTTGATTGCCCGTTGCTAGCTGGCTGCAAGGCACCTAGCTTACAATACTCAACGATTAGAGACTGTCGAGTTTCGAGCCAATGATCGATGACCTCATTAGAGCCACCCCATTGTTCTTGTATTTGTTTGAATTTATTTAGCATGACCATGTCCTCATGATCTGATCACAACCTTGTGATCAAGTAATTGCCTAAGCAGGGTCCGTTTTATTGGTAGCTACTAAAAGTAATAGCTTGAAATATTCTCTGCTACAACTCTAGTATGAAATTAGATTGCCAGTAAAATGAACGAACTGCAAGCAATGAGGCATAGGGATGTTAAAAAAAAGTGATAACAAAATGACAGAGCAAGCTTATTGGTGCGTCGTTTCTGGTAGTGATATTTGGGTTAATAATGATCAGTTTCCGTTTGGCTCTGCTGAAGAGCTTGGGCTGAGTGTGGAGCATGCAATCTGTATTGGTCAGCATCAAGGTCGCAAGGTGTATTGGCTCAACGATTGTGATGTGGAGAATGAGCTGAGCATGGTCAGCCTAAGAGAGTTACTGCACTGGCCTGAAGTGAGTTTCTTGACTGCAAGCAAAGCCATCCAATATGGGCATATGACTCAAAGTATGCGTTTTTGCCCTCAGTGTGGTGGTCGAAATCATCTCAACCATAACCAGGTGGCGATGCAGTGTGGAGATTGCCGCACACTTCATTATCCTCGTATCTTCCCGTGCATCATTGTCGCTGTACGAAACGACAACAAGATATTGCTTGCGCAGCACCCAAGACATAAGACAGGTATGTATACCGTGATAGCGGGCTTCCTAGAGGTCGGAGAGACCTTAGAGCAGTGTGTGGCAAGAGAAGTCAAAGAAGAAACGGGTATCGATGTCGATAATATTCGTTATTTTGGCAGCCAGCCATGGGCGTTTCCATCGAGTATGATGATGGGCTTTCTCGCAGATTATGCTGGTGGTACGCTCAAGCCTGACTACAGCGAGCTATCGGATGCTCAATGGTTTGACGTAACAAGCCTGCCTGATGTTGCTCCTGTTGGAACCATTGCGAGACAGTTGATTGAGAAAACCGTTGATGACGTGATGAAAGATGGTGTGACTGAGCAGATACTAGAGCACTAATTTGCCTGTGATAGTATTTGGCCTATGGGTGATCAAAAGCTAAAAAAAACCCTCCACAAGTGGAGGGGGTAAGTAAGATGTCGTTATGAGATGCTGAGTAGTGACTACTCAGATGTTATAATTGTAATTTTCGCTAGCGAACAAATTTTTAACATGCTCCCGTAATTGGGTGCAAATTAAGCATTGATTTAAAAGTTAATAACTTGATCTAGGTTGCAAAGCACAAAGCTTTTACCCTTCAATCAGTGTTAGAATACTTGCCATCAAAACTAGACAAGATTGAATTGGAATTTAACGGAATGACCGAATTAAAAAACGATCGCTATTTACGCGCACTTTTAAAACAGCCTGTTGATTACACACCGGTATGGATGATGCGCCAAGCTGGCCGCTATCTTCCTGAATACAAAGCAACGCGCGCTGAAGCGGGCGATTTCATGTCTTTGTGCAAAAACGCGGAACTGGCATCAGAAGTAACACTTCAACCTTTACGTCGTTTCCCGCTTGATGCGGCAATCTTGTTCTCAGACATCCTAACTATCCCTGATGCAATGGGCTTAGGTTTGTACTTTGAAACAGGTGAAGGTCCTAAGTTTGAGCGTCCTATCACGTGTAAAGCTGACGTAGAGAAGATTGGCCTACCTGATCCAGAAGGCGAGCTTCAATACGTAATGAATGCCGTTCGTCAGATCCGTAAAGACCTGAAAGGCGAAGTGCCACTGATTGGTTTCTCTGGTAGCCCATGGACTCTAGCGACATACATGGTTGAAGGTGGAAGCTCTAAAGCATTCACTAAGATCAAGAAGATGATGTACGCAGAACCACAAACGCTGCACCTGCTTCTAGACAAGCTGGCTGACAGTGTTATTGAATACTTGAACGCGCAAATTAAAGCGGGTGCTCAATCGGTAATGGTATTTGATACATGGGGTGGTGTACTGACTCCTCGTGACTACAACCTATTCTCACTGCAATACATGCACAAAATCGTTGATGGCCTAATCCGTGAAAACGAAGGTCGTCGAGTACCGGTTACTCTGTTCACTAAGAACGGTGGCATGTGGCTTGAGTCTATCGCAGCAACAGGTTGTGATGCGGTTGGTCTAGACTGGACAATCAACATCGCAGATGCAAAAGCTCGCATCGGCGACAAAGTTGCTCTGCAAGGTAACATGGATCCTTCAATGCTTTACGCTCAGCCTGAACGTATTCGCGAAGAAGTGGGCAGCATCCTTGAAGGCTTCGGCGACGGTGGTACAGGTCATGTATTTAACCTAGGCCACGGTATCCACTTAGATGTACCGCCAGAGAACGCTGGTGTATTCGTTGACGCTGTTCACGAATTGTCTAAGCCTTACCACAAGTAATTCTGAGTAAGATTATTGAAAGCGCTGTTGGGAAACCAACAGCGCTTTTTTTATTGCCTGAAATTGGCATTTGATGGCGGTTTAATCTTGTTGTGTGCAGTTAATTAGGTATTTGGATCATGGTAGGCCAAATGCTCAGAGATGTGTTTCCTGATATAAGGAATGACTTCACTTTCAAACCAAGGGTTCTTCTTGAGCCAGATATTATTGCGTGGCGAAGGGTGGGGTAATGGCAAAAACTCAGGCGCCCAACGTTGCCAATCACGCACGGTTTCGGTCAATGTGCTGGTGGTCTTGTTTGTTAGGTAATGGTTTTGTGCGTACTGGCCAATCAGCAGTGTCATTTGAATATTGGGTAGAGATTGCAGTACTTTGTTATGCCAAAGCTCCGCGCACTCTTTGCGTGGTGGAAGATCACCACTTTTCCCTTTCCCCGGATAACAAAACCCCATAGGCACAATCGCGACTTTTTGCTCGTCGTAAAAAGTATCGCTATCTATCCCTAACCATCCTCTTAATCGTTCGCCACTCGCGTCATTCCAAGGGGTCGACGACTCATGCACCTTGATACCCGGCGCTTGACCTATGATCAGCAAGCGCGCGTTTGGATGCGCTTGAATCACCGGGTTAGCACCGTGTGATAGGTGAGGCTCACAAGCTCGGCATTGTCGAATCTCTTTAAGTAACGAAGAGGACATCAGTAACCTTTATCAAAATCGATGACATGATTAAGTGTAAAGCCATCTCGCCACTGTTTGTAATTCTCTGCGAAGATCTCGACTACTTGTCTTGGCTCACTGAGTGCAGCGATGTGTGGAGTGATGGTGACTTGCGGTAGTTTCCAGAAAGGATGTTCCTGAGAGAGGGGTTCACTTTCAAACACATCTAAAAATGCGTGTTCTACCCATCTGTTTTTTATGGCGAGCAACAAGGCTTTATTGTCGATGCTTTCCCCTCGACCGACATTAAACAGCAACACATTAGAGCAGTAACCTAACGTGGTTTGGTTCAACAGCTGATAGGTTTCAGCGGTTGATGGCAAGGTGTTGACCACAATATCGGCCTGCTTAAGGGCAGCCTCTATCTCATTGATGTGGAAAGTCTCTTTAAAGGTTTCTTGTTTGGATGGGATGCCGGTACGGTTGACACCTATGGTATGAATACCAAAAGCCGCCGCGGTTTTTGCCAAATGACTGCCGATTGAACCTGTTCCTAAAATCACCATAGTTTTGTCAGTTAGGCTAGTATAAAGCTGTGGCTGCCAGTTTCGTTGTTGTTGATGCTGGTGGTAATGAGGGAAGTGTCTACAGTGACTGATTGTGTAACCCAATACGTATTCTGCGATAGCCGGACCAAAGATGCCTTTGACGTTGGTTAGCGTATAGTCCTGACGCAGATCTGGCTGAGTGAGTTTATTGATTCCGGCATAGGTACTCTGTACCCAGTCTAGCTCTTTAAACTCGCCGAGGCGCTCTGCGATTAGAGGTGGTGACGCCAAGACAATCTGTGCTGATTTGGGGTTTTGAGTGATTTCTAGGTCGGGTAAATCCTGGTTTAGAATCAGTTGCGTATAGGTATCGTCATGCTCAGTAAGAATATAGAGCTTATTCGTAAAATTGTTCATCGGCTTACCTTTTCCCCCCAGGGTTTATCAAGTACACTTTCGCTGTCTTTTTCTGCAATTATTGAGTGACTATGCTTCAGAATCCACTGCAGGTTCGTCTTGAAAAGTTAGAACCTTGGCAACAAATTACCTTTATGGCGTGTCTATGTGAGCGTATGTACCCTAACTATGCCATGTTTTGTGAGAATACAGAATTTGCGGAAGCTCGAATCTATCGTGATGTTTTGGATAGCATTTGGGAAATCCTGACGGTTAAAACAGCAAAGGTGAACTTTGAGCGTCAACTTGAGAAGGTTGAAGAGCTATTCCCTAGCGGTGATGATTTTGATTTTTATGGTGTTTACCCAGCAATGGACGCATGCCAAGGCCTAGCAACGCTAATTCATGGTCTGCTTGACCGTGAACATATGTTGGAAGCGGTAATTAAAGTGAGTCAACAATCGGTGAAGACGGTTGCTGAGCTTGAGTTTGCTCAAGGCGCTGAAGAAGTGACGAACGAAAACCAGAAAGAAAACGAAGCGGTGTGTGAAGAGTGGGACGTTCAGTGGGCCATTTTCCGACCTCTACGTGAAACGACTGAGCGTGACTTAGAGCTGATCAAAGACCTACGCCACGAACTGCGTGAAGACCCAGTCAGTAACATTGGTGTTGCGCTATAATTCGCAATTGCACCAAGGTACGAATAAAAACAAAGGCTCCCTAGGGAGCCTTTGTGGTATCTGACGGTATCAAATTGAGATTAAGCGTCTTTTTTGTCTTCGTTCTGCACTTTGTCTTTTGATGCGTCGTCGTCATTCGTTGATTTTGCATCTGAAGAGTCGTTGTCTGCTGGAGTTTCTTCCTCGTCCTCGTCATCGCGGTTTTCGATAACACCGTGTGTCTCTTTCCACTTCTCCCAGCGTTGGAACGCCAGTTCTTGCATGTCAGTCGTCTTATCCGCTTCGTCGACAATCTCTTCGCCCACTAGGTGCTCAAAGATGTCTTCTAGGGTGATGATGCCCTGAATAGTGCCGTATTCGTCCACAACTAAAGACAGTTGCAGGCGGTTTGCCATCATCTGGTCAAAGGCCTTAGCCAAGCCCATGTTGTTCAGCAACACGTGGATAGGGCGCATTACTTCACCCAAAGCTTTCTCACCACAACCGGCTTGCTGCAATCTAAACAGCTCTAAGCGGTGAACAAAACCGATGATGTTGTCACTCTGCTCGCTGTAAACCAGCGGACGTGAGAATGGCGTGTCTTTATGTTGTTCTAGGAACGTATTCACACTCATTTCCGCATCAACACGGAATACCACTGGGCGCGGCGTCATTACCTGAGTCACGGGTACATCTTGAATACCCAGTAGGTTGCTCAGGATTTTTGACTCGCCTTCTGCAAATTCACCGCTCTCTTTTGCCAAAATCGCCATTGCAGATAACTCATCACGCATTTTTGGTGCTTGGTGGCCACGAGCAAGACGTTTGGTGATCTGTTCTGAGAACCATACAAACGGTGTTAGGAAGAACACCATCCAACGAAGCACGCTTGCCGAAGCAGGAGCAAGTTGACGCCAGTAGGTTGCACCAATGGTTTTTGGAACAATCTCAGATAATACCAAGATACCTAGCGTTAGCACGGCAGAGAAGACACCTAACCATTGGCTACCAAAAACGACAGCCGCTTGTGCACCTGCTGTCGCAGCACCGATAGTATGGGCGATGGTGTTGAGCGTTAAAATTGACGCAAGCGGGCGGTCAATATCTGTTTTCAGTTTGTCTAAAGACTCTGCTGCAGGGTGCCCATTTTGTTTTAGTTGAGCAATGTAGCTCGGACTAATACTCAAAAGTACAGCTTCCAAAACAGAACAAATGAAAGAAACTCCAATAGCAATGGAGACGTAAATAGATAGCAGCAGCATGTTTGCCCTTAAATTAAATTGTACGCTTTAGCAGCGATTCAGCGTGGATTATAGTGAAAAAGTAGTGGCTAGGTCATCATTAATTTTGCTCTCAGCCCCTTTTAAACAAGGGCTTGCTTAATAAAATCAGTAACAAATTGTGAGTTATTACTCATATTATGGCTAAAACTACGGCATTAGAGCTAAAGATCGACGACAAACCTTTGCCAGATGGGGCATTTATGTTTTAGAGTGAATTGAATTCAAAAATACAAAGAAGGGAAACCTAAAATGAACAAGACTCAATTAATCGACTTTATTGCTGAAAAAGCGGACCTTTCTAAAGCACAAGCTAAAGCTGCTCTAGAAGCGACTCTTGGCGGTGTTACAGATGCTCTTAAAGATGGCGATCAAGTTCAGCTAATTGGTTTTGGTACTTTTAAAGTAAACCACCGTGCAGCTCGCACTGGTCGTAACCCAAAAACTGGTGATGAGATCCAAATCGCTGCTGCAAATGTTCCAGCATTTGTTGCAGGTAAAGCGCTGAAAGATTCAGTGAAATAATCTAAACTGTACCGAGGTAGTCGTATTCCACCTCGGTACAGGTTTTTATGAAAAAAGCATTTCTTCTCGTTTCACTATTATCTACATTTCTTATTGGCTGTTCTTCAACAAGCCCTCGCAAAAACCTAGAGCAATTTGAAACTCACACTGGCGGCCAAGTCATGGGCGACGCGACGAGTTTCTACTGGGTTACAAACAAGCTAACACAACCTCATACTTCAGCTGACTACGTCACTGTCGGCGATTACGGCTGGTACCAAACTGATTATGCTTGGTCAGAAGGCGTGCTTCGTGAATTCATTCGTGAAGGCGAGCAGCGTAACTCTTCTAATGAGCTGGTTCCCTATCGAGTCCATGTGCGTTTCAATAAGTCAGGCGAAGCTGTGTATCAACAGTATCGTATTGATAGCAAAATCTTACCTATCCAAGCCAAGCAGCTTGAAAACTATCAGAAAGAAGCGACGTCGGTTCTAGAGACCACAACGAAGCAGCATGATGAAGGGCTTAGGCTGATTCAGGGTTACTGGAATGGCAGCTCTTTTAAAACGTGCGCTGGTGGTGAGTTTGATCGCATTGAATTTAACCAGACCTTGCCAGGCTTCGTGATTGACCGATTGGCGTCTGTGGAAAGCTATGCGGCGTTTCTTGGCAGTGATTCACTGGGTAAGATGAGCGTGGAAGAGTTACTGATGCTGGCTGAAGACAGCCATGATTGTGTCGTTAGGCCATCATTGTTGAAAGAATAGCGAGTAATCAAAGGATTGAGAGTATTTGGCCTACTGTAGGCCAAGTGCCTATTTGTCTGTACAAATACAGATTCTTGTGTAAATGAGATAATAAAAGGCGCCTATTGAGGCGCCTTTTTCTGTTATTCACTTGCTGTCATTTGCTTACTGTTATTGGAAAGTAAGCGAGCAACAAGATTGTTTACTGCTCTTGTTCGCGCGCAATCGCACGGTAACCAATATCATTGCGGTGGAACATACCATTCCAGCTAACTTGCTTCGTCAACGCGTAAGCGCGCTCTTGAGCCTCAGAAACCGTATTGCCCAGTGCTGTTGCACAAAGTACACGACCGCCGTTTGTCACAACGTCGCCAGCTTCATTATTTGTCGTACCCGCGTGGAAAACCTTTTGGCCTTCAACTTCGCTTGTTGGTAGTGAAATAACGTCACCTTTTGCGTAGTCAGCAGGGTAACCGCCAGCCGCAAGAACAACACCGATAGAAGCGCGTGGATCCCACTTCGATTCTGCTTCGTCGAGCTTCTCGTCGATAGCCATTAGGCAAAGTTCAACAAGGTCTGACTCCATACGCATCATGATAGGTTGCGTTTCAGGGTCGCCAAAGCGGCAGTTGTATTCGATAACTTTAGGTGTGCCGTCAGCATCGATCATTAGGCCAGCGTAAAGGAAACCTGTGTAAGGTGCGCCTTCTGCGTCCATACCACGTACCGTTGGGTAGATAACTTCCTCAAGGATACGGTTGTGGATTTCTGGAGTTACAACCGGCGCAGGAGAGTAAGCACCCATGCCGCCCGTGTTTGGCCCAGTGTCTTTGTCGCCAACACGTTTGTGATCTTGGCTGGTGGCCATAGGAAGCACGCTAGAGCCGTCAACCATTACGATGAAGCTTGCTTCTTCGCCTTCGAGGAACTCTTCGATAACAACGCGGCTGCCTGCTTCGCCAAAGGCGTTGCCCGCTAGCATGTCTTTGATTGCGTCTTCTGCTTCTTCAAGGGTCATCGCAACGATAACGCCTTTACCTGCCGCAAGACCGTCAGCTTTCACTACGATAGGAGCGCCTTGCTCGCGAACGTAAGCGATAGCTGGCTCAATCTCAGTGAAGTTTGAGTAGTAACCTGTTGGGATATCATGACGAGCTAGGAAGTCTTTAGTGAATGCTTTAGAGCCTTCAAGCTGTGCTGCAGCTTGAGTAGGGCCGAAGATTGGCAAACCTACTTCGCGGAATGCATCAACCACACCGATAACCAATGGTGCTTCAGGGCCCACGATAGTCAGTTCGATTTTTTTATCTTGAGCAAACGCGACTAAACCAGCGATGTCTTCAACGCCGATGTTTACGTTCTCTAGTTTTGGCTCAAGTGCAGTACCTGCGTTACCTGGAGCGATGAATACTGTTTCAACGTTTGGGTTTTGTGCTGCTTTCCAACCTAGTGCATGCTCACGACCGCCAGCACCAATAATCAATACATTCATGTTTTAAACCTTCAATCAAAATTGATAGTAGTAGAACTAAAAAATGTCTGAGCAACACTAAATGATAGTGTTGCTCATCTCGGAGCGCAGCGTTCTCGTTTCCCGTAGCGAAGCGCTCTCGTATCTTTTCTTTCTAGTGGCGGAAGTGACGCATGCCCGTAAAGATCATCGCCATGCCGTGTTCGTCTGCTGCTGCGATAACTTCGTCATCACGCATAGAGCCGCCCGGTTGGATAACACACTTGATGCCAGCCTCTGCAGCCGCGTCGATACCGTCACGGAATGGGAAGAATGCATCTGATGCCATCACACAGCCTTCAACCTGTAGACCTTCGTCTGCAGCTTTGATGCCTGCGATTTTCGCAGAGTAAACGCGGCTCATTTGGCCAGCGCCAACACCAATTGTCATGTCGCCTTTCGAGTAAACGATAGCGTTAGATTTAACGTATTTCGCTACTTTCCAGCAGAATAGAGCATCTTTCAATTCTTCAGCTGTAGGTTGGCGCTTAGAAACCACTTTAAGGTCATCTTCAGACACCATGCCTTGGTCGCGGTCTTGAACTAGCAAACCACCGTTAACGCGTTTAACGTCAAAGCCAGTTGTCTTCGTTGTCCACTCACCACACTCAAGTAGGCGAAGGTTTTTCTTAGCCGCTACGATTGCTACTGCTTCAGCAGAAACTGATGGTGCAATGATAACTTCAACGAATTGACGCTCAGTGATAGCCGTTGCTGTTGCAGCGTCTAGCTCACGGTTGAAAGCGATGATGCCGCCAAATGCAGACGTTGGGTCTGTTTTGAATGCACGGTCGTAAGCTTCTAGGATGTCTTCACCTAGTGCAACACCACATGGGTTAGCGTGCTTAACGATCACACATGCTGGCTGGTCGAACTCTTTCACACACTCAAGTGCTGCGTCGGTGTCAGCGATGTTGTTGTAAGAAAGGGCTTTACCTTGAATCTGGCGAGCTGTAGAAACTGATGCTTCTTCAGGGTTTGCTTCAACGTAGAATGCGGCTGCCTGGTGGCTGTTCTCACCGTAGCGCATGTCTTGCTTTTTCTCGAACTGTTGGTTGAACGTGCGAGGGAATTTGCTCTTGTTTTCAGGAGAAGGTTCGTCACCTTCTTTGTTCTCACCGTAAGATGGAACCATAGTGCCGAAGTAGTTTGCGATCATGCCGTCGTAAGAAGCGGTGTGCTCGAATGCTGCGATAGCGAGGTCGAAGCGAGTCTCTAGTGTTAGAGATTTATCGTTCGCGTCCATTTCAGCGACAACGCGCTCGTAGTCGTGTGCGTTAACAACGATCGTTACGTCTTTGTGGTTTTTCGCTGCAGAGCGAACCATTGTAGGGCCGCCGATGTCGATGTTCTCAACAGCATCAGCAAGGGTACAACCTTCTTTAGCAACGGTTTCTGCGAATGGGTATAGGTTTACAACAACCATATCGATAGGGTTGATACCGTGAGTTTCCATCACGTCATCATCTTGGCCACGACGGCCTAGAACACCACCATGAACTTTTGGGTGCAGAGTCTTAACACGGCCATCCATCATTTCTGGGAAACCAGTGTAGTCAGATACTTCTGTAACAGAGATGCCTTTTTCAGCAAGCAGGCGAGCAGTGCCACCGGTAGATAGGATATCTACACCACGGTTAGCAAGAGCTTGTGCAAATTCAACGATACCAGTTTTGTCTGATACGCTGATTAGAGCGCGGCGAATTGGACGAGCGTTATTCATGCTTCCATCTTCCTCAAATTCATGGGGTTAAAATAAAGATATTTGCCAAAAAAGAACTTGTTTCTATCTTCTTAGCGTGGATTATCTTAGATACCAGTAAGAGATAAAATATTGGCCAGTTTTGGTAAAGACCTTTTGGGTTAGTCTTATGATTAAGCTATAAGATAACCAACTCCAAATTTGATGGCGCAGATTCTAACTAATTTATTACAAAAAAGCTCGCGCAATCGTTTGGCATCTCAAAATTAATTATGAAAAGTGCCATTTCAGCCTGAAAAGTAACGATAAGGTTAATTGTGGAATGGACGAAACAGTAGGAAAAAACATGTTTCAGATCGGTGAATTAGCGAAGCGATGCGGTGTGACAGCCGATACCTTGCGATTTTATGAGAAGAATAACCTGATCGCGCCAGCCAGTCGCAGTGACTCGGGTTATCGCCTATATGATGAAAATAACCAGAAACAGGTGACGTTTATTCTCAAATCTAAAGCGTTGGGGCTGAGTTTGGACGAGATTAAAGAATTGCTTGAGATTCGCCTCGAGGCCACACAGCACAGTTGCGCTGAAGTGAAGTCGATTACCTCAGCAAAGCTAGAGATGATTGATGAGAAGATTACCGAGTTAACTAAGATTCGCACCGCACTTAAAAAGATTAATGATGCGTGTTGTGGTCACGTAGACGATGATGCAAGCCATTGTTCGATTCTAGCAGCCTTGGACTCAGCAAACGTCGACAAAGGTCGCTGCTGTCGCACTGGAGAGTAATCAGCGACTATCACGGATCGACAAGCCAAAAAAAAGCCAAACTCAACAATGAGCTTGGCTTTCAATTCAATAAATTACGAAAGAACGATTAGTTCATGCCGTATTATCAAATCTGTGGTTTTTGTTCGTATTCTTTCCATCTCGACTTTGAATTAAATTCATTATAAAACATTTGTTTATCTTGTTTTTTTTGTTTTGATTTGTTTTTGTTTGTTTTCAGTCTTATCATGTTTTTGGGGTACATATTAGGGTACATATTTTTGTTTTGTGTACCCTTTCAGGAGAGCATTATGGGAAAGTTGTACGATAAAAGTTTAAAGTCAGTTGCAGGCAAGGAACATTCAGAGCCGTTTGTATTGACTGATGGCAATGGCCTCAGCGCCCGAGTTTCCGCAAAAGGAAAGGTCAGATGGCAGTATCGTTACAAGATTGAAGGTAAGAACCAGCGTATGGACTTGGGGGATTACCCTACTTTATCGCTAGTTAAGGCTAGAGATGCCGCAGGACGATGCCGCGAATGGTTGGCTGATGGTTTTGACCCTAAACAGCAAAGAAACTTGGAGCGTGAAGAGAGGCTCCACCCTGTGACTGTAAAGGAAGCGCTAGAGTATTGGTTAGTTGAATATGCAGAGCACAATCGTTCAAATGTGGCTAAGCATCGTGCTCAGTTTGAGCGACACATTTTCCCTTACATCGGCCATCTTCCTCTAGACAAAACTGAAACACGCCATTGGTTGGAGTGCTTTGACAGGACTAGAAAGGGAATCGCTGGAAAACAGCGTCCAGCCCCTGTTGCAGTTGGCTACGTTTTACAGAATGCCAAACAAGCTTTGAGATTCTGCCGTGTGCGCCGCTATGCCACCAGCCGTGCTCTTGATGATCTTATTGTTAAGGATGTCGGCAGTCGACAAGAAAAGAGGGATCGAGTTTTATCCACAGGTGAGTTAGCTGATATATGGCAAGTTACATCGAGTGATAGGTTGCTCCCATACTACAGCACTCTAATCAAACTACTCATTGTGTTTGGTGCTCGAACTCAAGAGGTGCGCCTGTCAACGTGGGCTGAGTGGGATTTTGATGCTCTTTTATGGACGGTTCCTAAAGCTCACAGTAAAACCAAAGACAAGATCGTCCGTCCAATTCCGAAGCAGCTATTACCTTGGCTGCAGCGCTTAAAAGAGGGAAGCAAAAGCAGTGATTATCTGCTGGGGGAGTTGAAGCAGTCCGAGGCGGTAAGTCAGTTTGGTCGGATGCTGTGGAAACGAATTGGACATGATGAATCATGGACGTTACATGACTTGCGTAGAACTCTTGCTACTCGAATGAACGATTTGGGTGTCGCCCCTCATGTTGTAGAGCAACTACTAGGCCATACACTTGGTGGTGTGATGGCGATTTATAATCGCAGTCAGTACCTTCCGGAAAAGCAGCAGGCGTTAGAGATGTGGTTAGAGCATTTGGAGGTGCTCTGCTACCCACCTGAAAATGTGACGTCAATTTTGAAGGCTTAGAGTAATGTTGGTAAACCCTTTGCTGAACTGGTAGGAACAATCGGGTTAACTGGTTTAATGAATTTGCTTTAGCTCGAACAATCAAGCATCGGGTGTTAACATATACGTAACTCCCAAAAGTGAGAAAACTAATGAAATCAAGGAAAACGGTTCTAATTACAGACTTAGATAATACGTTATTTGATTGGTTTGATATGTGGTATGCAAGCAACTCAGTGATGTATGCAAAGGTATCTGAAATATCAGGAGTAGGGTTAGAAACACTGCTTCCTGAGGTCAAAGCTGTGCACCAAAAGCATGGTACGGCTGAGTATGCCTTTGTCCTTGAAAGTTTGCCATCCTTGCAAAAGAAATACGGGGATAGACATTCTATAAATGAGGCTCTGGATGACGCTATCCATGCCTTTCGATCGAGTAGGAAAAGGCACTTAAAACTATACCCAAGCGTGCAAGCGACACTTGCCACTTTAAAAGATAAGGGCGTTCTTTTAGTTGCTTACACTGAGTCGAAATCCTATTACACGTCATACCGATTAAAAAAATTGGTTTTTGATTTTATGCTCGACTCTATTGCCCTGAAGTAAAGTGGGAAAAGTCGCTATGCAGAAGTATTGTGGGATTATTGGTGGCGGCTTTTGTGCTGGGGTTAGAGCAAGAACGGTGATATAGGAAGAGGATCAATGATAACAATACTGTTTGGTTACATGTGCGGTGCTTCGTTGGTGGGATTTGGTCTACTTTGGACAATGGCCAAGAAGTTAGATGAGTATGATTGGCGCTATAATAAGGCAGGTATCTGGCTTAGCTTTACTGTAATTGTTGTCTTTTGGCCTATTGTGTCTTTACGCTGGCTTCTCCAAGGTAGGCCGTGTCTAGGCAAATGGATGAACCCTGAACCTAATTATGCAGCTCGCCAACGTGAAGCGGTGCAGGTACGGTTGCGGGTACAACAATGTGGCGCTTATGTGCGCTTCTTACCGAACCCGGTGGGTATTTGCGAAGAAAGTTATGGTGAGTTTACTTTTCCTAGTGAGTTCATTGAACGTATCTTGATAGAAAAGCTTCATGAGAACCCGCATTTACAGTATAGCGACGAAGGTGAGTTACTGGCTTGGATTCAAGGACGTGATGATGCACTGCGAGAGTCAGTTGATGTGCCCACAATATGGCCGCGCTTTGTTTACTTGATTGACACTCTTATTGAAAAAAATATCGGTAAGGTAATCTGCAGAGTTTGCGGTGATGAGATGGAAGTTGGTCGACTGCAAGGTAAATCAAGCATGACTGGTGGCCACTCTCAAGAAAGCTACCACTGTTCTAATGGGCATACCTTAGTGGCTTATGAAGGTGTTCGGCTCATTCTGTCTACGCGATAGGCCTGTTTAAGCCTATTTAATCTTGGGTTGCGCAATATTGGTGTAACTTTTGATCAGATACTCGCTTCAAAAGACACTCCCGCCCCACCGCCGTTTCTAAAATTACCCTACATCAAAGTGCTCTTATACGGAATTGCAAAATAAGGGGGCGCTTCAACTCTTACTCCCCGATGTCGCAGTTGATACCCCGTCAACTGAAACTCCCACCAAAGTGATTACCCAAGAGATTTTGTTCTTTAGTGGTTGCCTTGGCAAAGTAACTTAATCGCATGAACGCGGCGCGATAAGTAAAGCTTTGACTCAGCCTATTGATGTAATACAAACGGTTTTTCGGACTATATGAGAAGTTGCCCTCATTGATACTTTCCCATATTTCTTTGGTTAAACGATCTATATGAAATGATTTGCGGCATAAGTGTCCGCTGACGGTGACCGCAAGGTGGTAGTGCTGTGATTGGCTTAACTTGCGCTCTCTTACCCAGAAAATACCGATTTTGCCCCCATACTGGGCTTTGAGTGCCTTTCGCAATCTTTTGTTGAAGTAAGTCATAGAGGCATTGTTTTCTGCATAATGTTTGCTGTGGAGCTGCAAGAAAACAACACAGACTTTAGAGTAGTGTTCAATCACTTGATTGAGCCAGTAAAAGCTCCGCTTCAGGATGCGATTCAGTAACAACTCGGGCTTGGGTAAGAACACAAGATAGTGTGAATCATTGAACTCGAACAGACCCACCCCTTTCTTTTGTGGGTGTAGTAGAACGGGGGCATACATTATTAAAAAACCTGCATGTCGTCGGAGAAAAACTAGAAAGGGCTCCCGATGCAAAAACGGGTCGCCCAATGTTGGTTTCTTTACCGGAAGTGCTTAACTTGTGACATTTGAGGACGATTTAGGACTTATCGCCTCTTTGATGACTCTGTCGATGGCAGGCCTGAACCAGCCGCCGTTGCGTCCTTGTCGAGTTTTCAATGGTTGGGGAAGTCGCCCGTCTTCAACCATTCGATAGATCTGCCTTTCGCTGCAACCAAGTTCTTGCGCTAACTGCTTCTTTTTAACTATTTGTGGAACGCCACCAGCAGTATGGCGTCTTGACGGATCAAACGGTTTCTTTTTCATTCCACTTCTCCTTGTTCTTAACCCACTGGTTCAGTTCGGACAGACGCCACGCAACAGATCGACTTCCAAGTTTTATACGTCTTGGGAAAAGGCCTTCTTTTTCAAGATACCAAGCTCTCGAGCGAGAAACTGACGTTATATGGAACCGTTCTTGTTCTCGCACCAATCTATCAGCAGGTCTAGGGCATGATTGTTGTTCGCTCATAGTTATGTACTCCTTTCATTCAGAACGTATTGGTTTGATTTCTATTGTGATGAAAAGGAAGCCACTCTGCTGTACTAAGGTAGCTTTTGACATTAAATCTCGTGAGTTTGTAGGAATGCCGTTATCAGTTCATGGTCTTTGCGACTGTTTCTACCTCGTTGCTTTGCAGAGGAGGGCACAAAATCAGAAGCAAGATCTTTTAGCGTGTTGATGCTTTTTCCCATTAGCGCTTGGTATTTGTCTCTGACGAGTGGCGCAGCTAGGTCGAGGTACTTTTGGAGGCAATTAAGGATGGCACCAAGTCGAATGTGGCTATGAGAGGGGCATTGATAGAAGGTAAGGAGTAAGTTCTTCAGCAACCCCTTGAGAGTGGAGTGCCTTTCTTTGTCATCGTTGGCGTCATAGCCGTTAAGCATACCACTGTAGACCCTGTGTAAAGTTTGTCGAATAGCCTTCCTTTCGGTTGGGGTTGGTTCTCTATCCCCCATCTCTTCATAGAAGCAATCGAGCTTCTTGGATAGAAGGATCTGTTCTGAAAGATAGGTACCCTTGTGCTCAGGTTTGATAATACTGTTTAGTTCTTGACGGATTGCTTTGGCAACCGGAGATAATGGAATAATTTGGTTAATGTCACCGTAGTTGCTCGACGACTCGAAGCCACTAACAGTCATTGTTTTTTTATTGAACACCTGATTGCTCCTTAATCAGTTTGAACCTCAAATACCCTCTAATAGAACCTTGAGGGTACATATGGGGGTACATATAATAAAAAAGGCCTTCAACCAACGGTTGAAAGCCTTGTTAAAACAGTAGCTTATATTTTAGCTATTAGTTCATGCCGTATTTTTTAAGTTTCTTGCGAAGAGTACCGCGGTTAATACCCATCATGGTTGCTGCGCGAGTTTGGTTACCGCGAGTGTACTGCATGATAGTGTCTAGTAGTGGCTGTTCAACTTCAGCTAATACTAATTCGTATAACTCGCTGACTTCTTGACCGTTTAATTGAGCAAGGTAATTTTTCAATGATGCTTTAACTGAGTCACGTAGTGGCTTCTGCGTGATTTGGTCTTGTGATGTAACTGTAGTTACTGTCAATGCTTCTGAAGTCAGATTTTGTTCGAACATATTCGGTCTAGCTCTTCTCGTAATTATGGTGCAACGTTATCAAAAAAACCTTCTAGCGCTTCAAGCTGCAGATCACCTGCTTCGAATGCGTTGAAGGTACGGCGAAACTCACTCGCTTGTTCATGTTCTTTTAGATACCAACCCACATGCTTACGAGCGATGCGAGGGCCTAAAAACTCTCCATAAAATTCATGTAGAGCGTGCACATGACCAAGCATGATGTCTTTCACTTCCGAAATCGGGAGTGGGTCCATCGTGGTGCCGTTTTCCAAATAGTGTAGGATTTCGTTAAAAATCCAAGGACGTCCTTGGGCAGGTCGACCTATCATTAAAGCATCAGCGCCGGTGTACTCCAGCACAAACTTCGCTTTTTCCGGACTATCGATATCACCGTTAGCGATAACCGGAATAGATACTGCTTGTTTCGCTGCTTTAATGTGTTTGTATTCTGCCTCACCTTTGTACATACAAGCGCGAGTTCTTCCATGGAGCGCAAGAGCTTGTATGCCGCAGTCTTCGGCTATTTTCGCGATTTGGACACAGTTTCTATTGTCTGTATCCCAGCCTGTGCGCGTTTTCAACGTTACTGGAACGTCGACAGCATTTACCACCGCTTTCAGAATGTCTTCAATGAGTTCTGGATGCTGCAGTAAGGCTGAGCCCGCAAGCTTCTTATTCACTTTTTTGGCTGGACAACCCATGTTGATATCGATGATTTGCGCACCGTTATCGACATTAAATTGAGCAGCCTCGGCCATAAGCTGTGGATCTGCACCAGCGATTTGTACTGAACGAATGCCCGATTCGCCTTCATGTACCATACGCTGCTGAGACTTTGACGTTTTCCAAACTTTCGGATTGGAGGACATCATTTCACTGACTGCCATCCCCGCACCGTAGCGAAGACACAACTCACGGAATGGTCTATCCGTTACGCCAGCCATAGGAGCGACGATTAGATTGTTCTTAAGTTGATAATTTCCGATTTTCAAAAATGTCATCACAGTTCTGTACCAGCAAGGGCGCGCATTTTACGCATTTTTTCGCTGCGTGAAAAGACTAATATTTGAGCATTTACAATTTGTTTTTGTAATTTGTTTAAATTTCAGTCAATTAGCGCCCAAAGTCTTGTCTAGCCTTGCTTGCGACCTGAGATTCGACACCATTCTTGTTGTTCGATGATCGGATCAATGTGAAGCTCATCACGATAATAAGTGGCAACATCTTCTGCTTGTGTATCTAAAACACCCGACATCGCAAGTACACCATTTGGCTTAACTAGGCCCTTGATGATGCCAGAAAGGTCGCGTAATGGACCCGCAAGAATGTTGGCAACAACAACGTCTGCTAGCAAACCTTCCGGTTGATCTTGTGGCAAGAACACCTCTAGTTGCTCAGCAACGCCATTGCGTTGTGCGTTGTCTTTTGATGCAAGCAGAGCTTGAGGATCAATGTCGATCCCGATAACTTTTGCTGCGCCTAGTTTGATCGCAGCGATCGCTAGGATGCCTGAGCCACAACCGAAGTCGATCACGGTTTTGCCTGCAAGGTCTAAGCCTTCAAGCCACTCAAGACACAATGCCGTTGTCGGGTGAGTACCTGTACCAAATGCAAGGCCAGGGTCTAGCATTACGTTAACAGCGTCAGGTTCAGGGATATCGCGCCAGCTAGGGCAGATCCATAAACGCTCACCAAACTTCATTGGGTGGAAGTTGTCCATCCATTCACGCTCCCAATCCTTGTCTTCAATTTGCTCTACTTTATGAGCAAAGTCTGCAGGGAACATGTTGCTTGCTTTAATCTGCGCTAGAACGACACCAGTATCAGTCTCAGCGTCATAAAGCGCGAGAATGTCAGTATCACCCCAAAGGCGAGTTTCGCCTGGCAGAGGCTCAAATACAGGGGTATCTTGTGCATCCAGGAAAGTTACAGAAAGAGCACCAGTCTCTTCCATTAACATGTCGCCGATTTGTTCGGCATTTTCATTGGTAGCATTAAGCTTGATTTGAATCCAAGGCATGGCTGCATCTTCTATATGAGAAAAATTGGATGGCGAGTCTAGCAGAAAATATGAGCAAATTCACCAAAACCCCACGGAATATAATGGGGATTAAAGATTGATTTTTTCGGCGGTTCAAAAACAAAAATGCTCACCGAAGTGAGCATTTTGACTGTTCTTAAACGAACGGATTATGACAAACCAAGTTTCTTCTCAAGGTAGTGGATGTTTGCACCACCGTGTTGGAAGTTTTCGTCGTTCATAATAGACAGTTGAAGCTCAGTATTAACGTTAATACCTTCAACAATCATTTCACCCAATGCGTTCTTCATACGAGCGATAGCAACATCACGGTTCTCACCGTAAGTGATCAGCTTACCAATCATTGAATCGTAGTGTGGTGGCACTGTGTAACCCGTGTAGATGTGAGATTCCCAACGTACGCCCATGCCGCCTGGTGCGTGGAAACGTTCAATCTTACCTGGTGAAGGTAGGAAACGAACTGGATCTTCAGCATTGATACGACATTCGATTGAGTGGCCACGCAGCTTAATGTCATCCTGAGTGAATGATAGAGGCTGACCAGCTGCAATACGTAGCTGTTCTTTCACTAGGTCGATACCCGTTACCATTTCAGTAATCGTGTGTTCAACCTGGATACGAGTGTTCATTTCGATGAAGTAGAATTCACCGTTCTCGTATAGGAATTCAAATGTACCTGCACCGCGGTAACCGATCTCAATACATGCACGAGTACAACGTTCGCCAATGTACTTACGCATCTCTTCAGTGATACCTGGAGCTGGCGCTTCTTCCACAACTTTCTGGTGACGACGTTGCATTGAACAGTCACGCTCACCTAGGTGGATAGCATTACCTTGGCCATCTGCAAGCACTTGTACTTCAATGTGACGTGGGTTTTCTAGGAATTTCTCCATGTAAACCATGTCGTTGTTGAAACATGCTTTTGCTTCAGCACGAGTCATCGCGATAGCTTCTGTTAATTCTGCTTCAGAACGAACAACACGCATACCACGACCGCCGCCGCCGCCAGATGCCTTGATGATAACTGGGAAGCCAATGCGTTTAGCGTGCGCTTTGTTTTTTGCTTCGTCGTCGTCAAGAGGGCCGTCAGAACCTGGTACACAAGGTACGCCAGCTTTCTTCATTGACGTGATAGCTGACACTTTGTCACCCATCATGCGAATGGTTTCAGCTTTAGGGCCAACGAAGATAAAGCCACTGCGCTCTACCTGTTCTGCAAAGTCTGCATTTTCAGATAGGAAGCCGTAGCCAGGGTGAACAGCTACTGCACCTGTAACTTCAGCTGCGCTGATGATACGAGGGATGTTTAGGTAGCTATCGATACCACGAGCTGGACCGATACAAATGGTTTCGTCTGCAAGCAGTACGTGCTTAAGGTCACGGTCAGCAGTTGAGTGAACCGCTACCGTTTTAATGCCAAGCTCTTTACATGCACGCAGAATACGTAGTGCAATCTCACCACGGTTCGCGATTACTAATTTATCTAACATAATGAGTGCTCTCTATTATTCGATAATTACTAGAGCTTGGTCGAATTCTACTGGTTGACCGTCTTCAACTAGGATAGCTGTTACAACACCAGATTTATCAGCTTCGATTTGGTTCATCATTTTCATTGCTTCAACGATACATAGCGTTTCGCCAGCAGTTACAGATTGACCAACTTTAACGAATGGTTTTGCGTCTGGGCTTGGAGCGCCGTAGAAAGTACCAACCATTGGAGAAAGAACTTGGTGACCAGCTGGAACTGCAGGAGCTGCTGCTTCTGCTGCTACAGGTGCCGCCGCAGGAGCTGCTGCCGCTACAGGTGCTGGAGCAGCTGCATATTGAACAGGTGCTACAGGTGCAGTGCTGTTACGACTGATTCGTACTGACTCTTCACCTTCAGAGATTTCTAGCTCAGAAATACCAGACTCTTCAACCAATTCGATTAGCTTTTTGATTTTGCGAATATCCATTGTTTCTTTCTCTTTATCTGTTAATTGAACTTACTCTATGACTGAGTAGGTTAGTAATAGTTCGTTGTTTATGTTTACTTTGAGTTGAGCTTGCTGAGCGCAGCGGTCAAAGCAAATTGATAACCTTGGGCACCTAAGCCACAAATCACACCTTCTGCTTTATCAGATAGGTAAGAGTGGTGACGGAATGGTTCACGCGCGTGAACATTCGATAGATGAACCTCAATAAATGGTATGGCAACGCCAAGTAGTGCATCACGCAGTGCCACACTGGTATGTGTAAAGGCTGCTGGGTTGATAATAATAAAATCAACATTTTGATAAGCACTATGGATAGCTTCAATCAGTTCGTACTCACGATTTGACTGTAAGTGAGATAGCTCAACATCGTGTGCTTTCGCTTGCTCGGTCAGTGAGCTAATAATCTGGTCAAGTGTTTGAGAACCGTAGTGTGCGGGCTCTCTAAGGCCTAACAGGTTAAGGTTTGGGCCATTTAAAACTAGAATGCGAAACTTTGTAGACATCGTGGGGCTATCTTCCTTTATCGTGTTTACGAACGTGAATGTTGCCATTTTATTGAAAATTTGCGGTTAATTTCCAGTGAGAAAAACCCAAATTTAAAAATTAGAACCAGATTATAGCTAATTCAGCGCAAATCGCAGCAATTTACTGGTCTAATCTCCTATTGATACAGCTTGGAATTGTTACCAACTTAACAAAAAAGCGTCTTAGCCTTAATTTGGGGCGGGATATTTGAGATCAAGATCAGCCATAAAAAAAACCGCCACATAGGTGACGGTTTAGAAAGTGCGGTTTTAAACAGTGATTAGCTGCTGTGACTGGTTGTTTATGCCAGTTCTGCTTTCTCGGCAATCAGCTTATCAACCACACTTGGGTCGGCCAGTGTCGAGGTATCACCTAGGTTACCTGTATCGCCAGTCGCGATTTTACGCAGGATACGACGCATTATTTTACCCGAACGAGTTTTTGGTAGAGAGTCGGTCCAGTGCAGTACATCTGGCGTTGCAATTGGGCCAATCTCTTTACGTACCCAGTCTTTTACTTCTTTATGAAGCTCTGCGGTTGGGAACTCACCATCATTCAGCGTGATGTAAGCGTAAATCGCTTGGCCTTTAATATCATGAGGGATGCCCACAATCGCGGCTTCTGCAATCTTATCGAACGCGACTAGAGCCGATTCAATCTCAGCAGTACCCATACGGTGACCTGATACGTTAAGTACATCATCGACACGCCCCGTAATCCAGTAGTAACCGTCTTCATCACGACGAGCGCCGTCACTGGTGAAGTACATGCCTTTAAAGGTCGAGAAGTAAGTCTGTTCGAAGCGGTCATGATCGCCATGAACGGTACGCATTTGGCCTGGCCAAGAGTCAAGAATCACTAGGTTGCCGTCTGTTGCACCCTCAATGATGTTACCCATGTTATCAACCAGTGCCGGTTGCACACCGAAGAATGGACGAGTTGCAGAGCCCGGTTTCAGGTCTGTTGCGCCTGGTAGCGGTGCAATCAAGATACCGCCCGTTTCTGTTTGCCACCATGTATCAACAATTGGAGATTGCTCATTACCGATTGTTTTGTAGTACCACTCCCACGCCTCTGGGTTGATAGGTTCACCCACTGATCCCATGATTCTTAGGCTGTCACGAGAAGTACCTTCAACGGCTTCATTGCCTTTCGCCATCAATGCACGAATAGCCGTTGGCGCCGTATAAAGAATATTAACTTGGTGCTTATCGACCACTTCGCTCATGCGGCTGGTGTTCGGGTAATTTGGCACGCCTTCAAACAGAATCGTTTTTGCGCCATTAGCAAGCGGTCCGTAAACAAGATATGTGTGACCGGTAATCCAACCCACATCGGCTGTACACCAGAAAGTCTCGCCTTCTTGGTAATCGAATACGTATTTGAAGGTCATCGCAGCATAAACAAGGTAGCCACCTGTGGTGTGCATAACGCCTTTAGGTTTACCTGTTGAGCCTGACGTATAAAGGATGAATAGTGGATCTTCTGCGTTCATCTCTTCTGGTGGGCAATCTGCAGATACATTAGCAATAGCATCGTGCCACCACACATCGCGATGTTCGTGCCATGCCACATCACCGCCAGTGCGTTTGAATACAACAACCTTCTCGATGTTTTTCACTTCAGGGTTCGTCAGTGCTTCATCGACATTCTTTTTCAGTGGAACAGCACGGCCGCCACGCACGCCTTCATCGGCAGTGATAACGACTTTAGAATTTGAATCGATAATACGACCAGACAGTGCTTCTGGTGAGAAACCACCAAATACGACTGTGTGAACCGCACCGATACGGGTACACGCCAGCATGGCTACTGCCGCTTCTGGCACCATTGGCATGTATAAACAAACCACATCACCTTTGCGCACGCCTTGCTCTTTTAGAGCATTCGAAAACAGGCACACTTCTTTATGCAGTTCATTAAAAGTTAGAGTTTTATCATCTGCCGGGTCATCGCCTTCCCAGATGATAGCGACTTCATCACCGCGCTCAGCAAGGTGGCGGTCGATACAGTTAGCCGAAACGTTAAGCGTGCCATCTTCAAACCAGCGAATATCAATGTGGCCAGGGTCGAAAGAGGTGTTTTTTACTTGTGTGAAAGGTTTGATCCAATCAACGATTTTTCCGTGTTCACCCCAAAAGCCTTCAGGGTCAGAAACAGATTGCTGGTACATGGCTAGGTAAGTGTCATTATCCGCGTGTGTGGTTGATTTAATATTTTCTTTTACCGGATAAACGTGGGCTTCACTCATTGCATCTCTCCTTGTGCCTACATTCCTAATGAACTGGCAACTTCCTTTGTGTTCAGTTTCTAGGTCTATTACAGAACCGTCTTTGTGTTATCACTCTCGGCTAGGACGGCGATTTCCACAATTAGACTTTAGGATGAGACGCTGCTTTTCACTTACAAAATAGCGAGTTAAGTTCAATTTTGAGATGTTGCTCTCTATGTGAAGCGCCAGTGGTTGAATTAAGAATAAGAAGAGTTGAAACGGGGAAGGTCACCATGTTTCAGGCGCACAAAGATCAGCGCAGCGGAGATAGCGTCTTGTAATGCATCATGTTTATTGACCGGGATAGGTAAATCGAGTTGGCGACAGATGGCGTCCATACTGAGATCAAAATAGGCATTGGGCAGCTGTCTTTCGAGTTTGTCTTGATAGAGTTGGCTCACTTCGACTAATCGGTTAGGCAGTGGAAATCCAAGCTGTTTTAAACAGGCGCGGTCGAGAATTTTTTTATCATAGCGGATGTGATAGCCGACTAAAGGACGATTTCCAATGAAGTTCAGTAGCTCGATTAAAGCCTGTTTTTCTTCGATGCCGTGCTTTAGATCTTGATGACGGATACGGTGGATTTTTATTGAATTGCAATCGAGCGATTGGGGGGCGCGCAACCGGACTTCAAAAGGTTGGCTGGTAATGATTCGGTTACCGATGATCTTGGTCGCGGCAATGGTAACTAATTCTGCCTGATTGGGATCTAGGCTGGTGGTTTCACAATCGAGCGATACATATTCATGATCAATAGGCGCGGTAAACAGAGGCTGATAGAGGGAGCCTTTGAGCTTGTGATGCCAGTAATAGCGAACCAACCTATTCATCGTTCAATGCCTAATCCCGTATCTGATAGTGGTAGCCGAGCCATTGCTTGAATTTCTTCACCACGTGCAGGCTATGACGAAGCAGATCCCTGTCTGCTCGTTCCATCAGTTTGACGTTAATCTTGTTGCTGCTGTGCTGCTGAGAAAGCCTTTGGGCTAAGCGCCACTTAAAGAATTGCTTGAGTGCTTCACTGAGATTATCGGCAGTACTTTGCTCTAATACTTTCTTGCTGACCAGCTGCTCAATGCGTTCGAAGGTGTTGTTGACCGTGACACCATGTTCTAGGCAAAGCGCTCTCACACCATGCACGATAGGGAAAATACCGCCTTGTTTGATATCGAGTCCGGACTTAGATTGCTTCACATTACCAAACAGGGTCAGGGGAACTGAGAAGTTCAGCGCCGGGCGGCAGAACTCCGTCAGAATCAATTCTTGTCCGAGCATTAAATCACTGAGGTGCTGCTTTACAGGTTTTAATAACTCTCTATTCCCCGCTACTGCGTGTGCATCTGCCATGATCGCGATATCCATCACGGTGTCTGGCGTGGCTTTTTTTACCCAATGGGTGAGGGTTTGTTTCCACTCTTGTTCTGAATGCACCCATTTCGGATTGTTGACCATTACGTTGCCCGGGCACAGTGGGTAACCCAATTGTTGAAGGGTATGGGTGAGGTCGTTCATGGCACTTTGGCATTGATGCCATTCCAAACCATCTTGAATAATCAGAGCGTTGTCTTGATCGGTTTTGAGAATTTGCTCTCCACGCCCCTCAGAACCCAACACGATTAGGCAGCAATGATTATGCAGTGCAGGTGGGATCACCAACTCAAAAGCCTTCTCTATGATCTGTTCGTTGACCGCAGAAATCAGCTCCATGATAAAGCGTGTGCGAATCCCATTACTGAGCAAGCTCTCGACCAGTTGACGTTGTTTGTTGGATGCCATTGCCAATTCTTCAACGCTGGTGGCGCGCGCAATACGCAAAGTAAGAACGTGGGAGTGTGTGGAGAATGCACTGAGAATCTGTGTCATATCCACCATGCCGACCGCATTTTTACCATCACAAACCATCAACCTTTTTACTCGATTTCTGGTCATGGTAATCATGGCGTTAAATAAGAAATCGCCTTGGTTCACGTGCATCACCGGAAACGTTGCGATCTCACCGACAGGCGCATCCAGTGTGAAATTATCGAGCATCACAGCATGCAATAAATTGGTTCGAGTGACGATTCCATACGGCAAGGAACATGATGATCCAAAAGCTTTTGGATCATTATGTTCCAAATGGACTAGGGCCGAGTCTAACCCTTGTTCTTTAAGGGTTTGAGTGACTTGGTTGATCGGTTGGTTTGGTTCAAGTATCAGTGGTGGGTGATAGATAGAGTCATCCACTTTGGTTAATATAAACTCGGCAAGATTCTGTTGCTGCTGGGCGGCTTCTATCAAAGCTTTTCGTGTTGATAGGTTGCTATCAAAGTAGGCAGCGAATTGGCCATTGGCGTGGTAAAGCTCAAGAAAAATATCGGTGGGCAGCAGATAACTTAATGTATCTTCGAGTGCGATATATTGGTGTTTGGTGTGGGGTTCAAACTGGCTGCGGACATCAAAAATATCGTCATTGGCATAGTGTGCGTAAATCTCACCATCACTGCTCGCGCGCTCTTCAACAGCTCCTTTGATCAAAATATGCAGGTGTCGGCTCGGCCTTTCAGCTTCCAGTATCACTTCTTGAGAGCGGTAATACACCACGTCTAATGAAGAGCGAAGCTTCAACTGTTCGGCGTCGGACAGGCTATCGAAGGGCGGGTGCTGCATATTAAATTTGTCAGGCATAAGCATCACAAGAAGAAATGGGAGTCTTTAATCAGTCTGACAAAATACCAGCGAAGCTCCAGACGACTTTAGTCTAAATGCGAGTATGAGTATTGATGAGCGTGAAATCTCTTGTTGAAATGCGATATCCAGACCCATTGAATATGGGAATACTATCCCAGTAATAATTCCCTTTTTCATCGTATGCGAGATAGGCATAATTGGTGCTGCCTTTTTCCGCACACTTTATAGGTCATTTATGTTTAGCCCTTCACCCTATGGCTGGATCTCTCAGTATTTTCTTGGTTTCTTTTTTGCGTATGGCGTGTATTTGCCATTTTGGGCGTTGTGGTTTGAAGACCAAGGCGTGTCTGCTGGTGATATTGGCGTATTGATTGGTATCGGCTTTGCAACTCGTTGTGTGGCCAACTTAGTGATTACGCCGCGTATCCATAAAGTGGAACACTTGATGCCAGCGCTACGCTGTTTGAGTTTCGCTGCGCTGCTGTTTGTCGGTTTCCACTTCTTCACCGGTGGCAGCTTTATACTGATGTTGTTGGCAACGGTACTGTTTAACCTCTGTTGTGGGCCGATCATTCCTCTTTCTGATGCGATGGCTAACCATTACAGTCGTTTGAAAATGCTCGACTACGGCCGAACTCGTCTTTGGGGATCAATTGCCTTTATCGCAGGTTCAACGGTTGTTGGCTATTTGGTGGCACAATTCGGCACTGACATGATTTTGTATACTGCGCTTGCCGGTGTGTTGCTGTCATTGATTCTTGCGATGAGAAACCCCAATGTGATGCCAGTAACACAATCTGAGCAACAAGCGGCGCGACCAAAACTAGGTGAACTGCTGCGTGAGTCGTCAGTGGTAAAGTTTTTAGCCTTGATGGCGCTGCTGCAAGGTAGTCATGCGGCTTACTACAGTTTTAGTGCGATTTATTGGAAAGAAGCGGGTCACTCAGAAGCTATCATCGGTTATTTGTGGAGTTTAGGTGTTGTTGCTGAAGTGGCCGTATTTGCTCTGAGTAAGCGATTATTCTCAGGCTGGTCACTGCGTACTTTGTTTGTCGTCGCGGCTATTGGGGTGATGGCGCGTTGGGGTATAACCGCATCAACCACGGCGATTTTTGCACTGGTGATGGTGCAGTTGCTGCACGGTGTGACCTTTGCCATGGCACACATCGCCGCGATTCAATACATCCAATCTGAAGAACAAAACAAGATGGTTGCGCTACAAGCCCTGTATAACGCGATTCCATTAGGTGCCTTTATTGCACTGATGACCACCTTAAGTGGTTGGGGTTATGAGCTTTGGGGTGCAAATATCTTCTGGGGTATGGCTGCTATGGGTGCACTTGCTCTGTTCATTAAGTTGGATGAAAGAAGTTCAGTGGTTGAGATTAATCAATCAGATTCGGAACAGTCAGAATCTCACAGCAAATGCTGATAATTAGAGTCTAAAGCACAGAATTTAAGCGATGCGATTGAGTTAATCACCCATCCTTAGTTAAATGAAACCTCTCCCTTATGGAGAGGTTTTTTTATGGATGAAAAAAGGGTTTTCAATGCAAGGATGGATAGTAATTCCAGTCTCTTTAGCCTACTTGGGCGTGTTATTTCTGATCGCTTGGTATGGAGACAGGCAGGTTCGTTGGCTATCGCGTTGGCGCCCGTGGATCTATAGCCTTTCGATTGCCGTGTATTGTACCTCTTGGACCTTCTATGGAACTGTCGGGCAGGCGAGCAATAACCCTTGGTCTTTTTTACCCATTTACCTCGCCCCGATTCTAGTCTTTACACTAGGCTGGCGGATCTTGGCGCGGCTGATCCTGATTGCGAAGCGGGAGCACATCACCTCCATTGCCGACTTTATCGCGGCTCGTTACGGGAAATCTCAGGGCTTAGCTGTGGCGGTGACGGTTATCGCCGTGGTTGGTATCCTTCCTTATATTGCTCTGCAACTGCGTGGTATTACCATGGGGTTGGATATTGTTGCACCCAACCTAGCGGCTGACTTCGGTTATCAGGACTATCATGTGTCTTGGTTTGTGGTCGGTGCTTTGGCTATTTTCACCATGCTGTTTGGTACAAGACACATTGATAACACAGAGCATCACCGTGGCATGATGATGGCGGTGGCGTTTGAATCCATCGTTAAGCTCGCGGCATTCCTGATCGTTGGCCTATTCATCATGTATCTGGCGATGAGCAGCGACAAGATCGACTTGCTTGATGTGGCGGCTTCCACCTACGAATCACCCAATATTCCGACCTTAATTATTCATACCGTTTTAACCATGTTGGCGATTGTCTGTCTGCCACGCCAGTTCCATACCATGGTGGTAGAGAACGAACGTCCTCAAGACCTGCATACCGCTCGTTGGTTGTTTCCGCTTTACCTGATTTTGATGGGACTGTTCGTGCTGCCAATTGCTTGGGCAGGACAAGGACTACTTACTGGTATGCCAGCGGATACCTATGTGATCAGTGTGCCAATGTCAGAAGGCGCTAATCACATTGCCTTGCTGGCTTTCCTTGGTGGTACGTCTGCGGCAAGTGGCATGGTGATAGTGTCGACCATCGCCTTGGCGATCATGGTGTCGAATGATTTAGTGATGCCATTGTTACTGCGCCGTATGCGCCTAACTCAAAGAACCCATCGACACTTTTCTGGCCTGCTATTGGTGATTCGCCGCGGGCTAATTTTACTGCTGTTACTGGGTGCTTGGCTGTTTTATCAGGCGCTCGATACCATCCATTCACTGTCAGCGATTGGCTTTCTTTCCTTTGCTGCGATTGCTCAATTCGCGCCAGCACTTATTGGTGGTTTGTACTGGCGCCCGGGTAACCGCAAGGGCGTGTATGTCGGCTTAATGGTGGGCTCGTTGATTTGGCTGATTACCTTGATGAGCCAAACCAGCATGTTGGCTGGCGACAGTGACAGTAACCTTTTACTGTGGATTATCACGCCGCCAGAACTGCTCAGTAGCTGGAATATCAGCAGTTCAAACTGGGGCATTGTGCTGAGTATTGTACTTAATACCTTGTGCTATGCCGTGGTTTCGATGACGACTCGCCCAAGCCTAAGTGAGCGCTTACAATCAGCAGCATTTGTTGGCACGCCGCTGCCTGAAAACGAGAATATCAGCCTTTACCAGAACCGAGTGACGGTCGCTGAATTAGAGATGCTGGCGTCGCGTTTTGTAGGCCGTAAGCGTGCCAAAAGTGCCTTACACAGCTATTGGCAACAACACGGTCAGCCGCTGCTTCCTAATCAACAAGCGCCTGCAAGTCTGATTCGACACGCAGAGCGCGTGCTCGCCGGAGTATTCGGTGCTTCGTCTGCTAAGTTAGTACTTACTTCCGCTTTACAGGGAAGAAACATGCAGCTTGAAGAAGTCGCGACCATCGTGGATGAAGCTTCGGAACTGTACGATTTCAGCCGTGGTTTACTGCAAGGAGCGATTGAACATATTGGCCAAGGCATCGCAGTAATCGACAAACAAATGAGGCTGGTGGCATGGAATCAGCGTTACCTAGAGTTGTTTGAGTTCCCTGCTGGCTTGATTCAGGTTGGGCGACCCATTTCAGATGTGATTCGTCATAATGCTGAACAAGGTTTGTGTGGCCCGGGTGACCCAGAAGATCACGTTCGCCGTCGTGTTTATCACCTTGAGCAAGGAACACGACACACCTCTTCTCGTATTCGTCCTGATGGTCGAGTGATTGAAGTGCAAGGTAACCCGATGCCAAGTGGTGGCTTTGTGATGAGCTTTACCGACATCACGGTATTCCGACAAGCAGAGCAAGCGCTAAAAGATGCCAACGAAAGTTTGGAATCGAGAGTGCATGAGCGAACTCAAGAACTCGAAAAACTGAACCATCGCTTGGTAAAAGCCACGCAGATTTCGGATCAAGAATCACAATCTAAGAGTCGTTTTCTAGCCGCGGTAAGCCACGATTTGATGCAGCCGCTCAATGCCGCACGTCTATTTGCTTCGTCACTGTCTGAGGTGGCAAAAGAGCAAGAGGTGAAGCAATTGTCATCTCACATCGAGAGTGCACTTGGCGCCGCAGAAGATTTGATTGGTGACTTGCTGGATATCTCTCGATTGGAGTCCGGAAAGTTAGAAACCAACATTCACGCGATTGCCGTGCATGACGTATTAACCAATTTGAACGCGGAATTTAGCGCTCTAGCGAGACAACAGAAAATTGAGTTTAAGATGATTCCGTCGTCATTGTTCATTCATTCAGACCCTAAGCTGTTGAGGCGTGTGATTCAGAACTTTTTGACCAATGCGTTCCGCTATAACCCGGAAGGGAAAGTGGTACTGGGTGCGAGAAGAGTGAATGGACAGGTTCGAATTGATGTGTGGGATAATGGAACCGGTATCGATGAAGACAAGCAACAAGAAATCTTTGAAGAGTTTACTCGTGGCAGCCAAGTACGAGCCGATCAAGGATTGGGGTTAGGGCTGGCTATCTCGAAAGGTATTGCTCATGTGCTTGGCCATCAAATTTCGATGCGCTCATGGCCGGGGCAAGGCAGTGTCTTTTCCATCACCTTAGCTAGAGCGGAAAAAGTGGCTCCAGTTGTGCAAGCTTCGACGCCAATGGCGACCAGCGACATCGAACATCTCAAGATATTGTGTGTCGATAATGAACGAGAAATCTTAGTCGGTATGGAAAACCTGATCGGACGTTGGGGCTGTGAGGTTAAGACGGCGGTTGATTTGGTCGAAAGCTTGCAGTGCCTAGATGAGGGTTGGCTACCTGATGTGATTTTCTCTGATTACCGTTTAGATAATGGCAGAACGGGTCTCGAAGTCCTGCAGCAGTGTCGCTTGCGCCTCGGAGACTCTTTTGAAGGGGTCATCATTAGTGCCGATAGAACCGATGACATGTTGGCAGCGATAAAGGCCAACAGCTTTCGCTTTATTGCCAAGCCAGTGAAGCCACTTAAGTTAAGAGCGGTCTTGAATCGAGTGAGCTAGTTTGGGTTAACAGGCTCGGATTAGTACGTTCGTGAGCGGATAGTGAAAAGGCCTCAGATGAGGCCTTTTTTGTCTCTGTTTTTTTTGCGAACGCCGATTCGCTTGTTAATTCAATAACTAACCAGCAATGCCACCTTGTGTCAGTGTGGTTGGATCAAGCAGTTTACTGAGCTCTTCTCGGCTAAGATCGGTTTCTCTTTCTGCGACATCCAGAATTGGTAAGCCTTCTTTGTAAGCTTTCTTGGCAATATCAGCCGCCTTCAAGTAGCCAATCACAGGGTTAAGTGCGGTCACTAGGATTGGGTTCTTTGACAGTGCCAAATCGAGATTGTCTTGGCGTACCGTGAAGGTCGCGATGGCTTTGTCCGCTAAAGCGACTGAGCTGTTTGCCAATAACTCAATACTTTCCAACACGTTATGAGCAATTACTGGCAGCATCACATTAAGTTGGAAGTTACCTGATTGTCCGGCTACGGTAATGGTGGTGTCGTTGCCAATGACTTGCGCCGCCGCCATAGCTGCAGCTTCTGGAATCACAGGATTTACCTTGCCAGGCATGATCGATGAGCCTGGTTGTAGAGCTTGTAATTCAATTTCCCCTAAGCCAGCCAACGGCCCAGAGTTCATCCAGCGAAGATCGTTTGAGATCTTCATGATCGCAACTGCTGCCGTTTTGAGCTGACCTGACAGCGCAACGATCGCGTCTTGACTGCTGAGGCTAAAAAAGAAGTTTTCACTCGAGCTAAAACTGATCTTTGTCGATTGAGACAGGTTACTCGCAAACTTATCGGCAAAGCGT
Source organism: Vibrio sp. 10N.222.55.A1 (assembly GCF_041473835.1). Classification (NCBI taxonomy): domain Bacteria; kingdom Pseudomonadati; phylum Pseudomonadota; class Gammaproteobacteria; order Vibrionales; family Vibrionaceae; genus Vibrio; species Vibrio sp. 10N.222.55.A1. Next base: position 32,479 of record NZ_JBFRSX010000008.1, read on the forward strand.
GGGTCAGCATTGATCCCTGTTCCAACCGCAGTACCACCTTGTGCTAAAGCCTTGATAGCGGGCAGGGTGTTCTCTATTGCTTGCTTAGCGTGTTCTATCTGAAATTTCCAACCACCTAGCTCTTGAGCAAAGGTCATTGGCATCGCATCCATTAGATGAGTGCGGCCGGTCTTCACGAGCTCCGCAAGTTCCTGTTGTTTGATGGTGAGTGCTTCAGAAAGGTGAGTTAATGCAGGTAATAGCTTATTTTCAGCCATCAAAGCAACGCTCACTTGAATTGCGGTTGGCACCACATCGTTACTGCTTTGGCCCATGTTGACGTGATCATTGGGGTTCACGTCGCCTTGCAAGCTTCTTGAGGCAAGCGTAGCAATCACTTCATTGGCATTCATGTTGGAACTGGTACCTGAACCGGTTTGGTAGACATCGATAGGGAATTGATCGAGGTGTTTACCCTCAATGATCTCTTGGCTGGCTTCGGCTATCGCGTTGGCAATATCACCTTCCAGTAGACCTAACTGAGCATTGGTATCTGCCGCTGCCTGTTTAATTAACGCCAGTGCTTGAATAAAACTGGTCGGCATCTTGTGAGAGCTAAACGCGAAGTTATCCGCTGCACGCTGAGTTTGTGCTTGGTATAGCGCATCGGCAGGGACTTTCACTTCGCCCATGCTGTCTTTTTCAATCCGAAATTGTAGGGTCATGTTCTATCCTTGTTAGCCAAGTGGGGCTTGGACTTGTTGTAGTGTTTGGCTGAGATTCAAAAAACGCGCTTGGCCTTGAGGTTGCTGGCAGTAGTGGCGCTTCAAATAAAATAGTGGTGAGTGAATAGAGTCTAGGCAGATATGACGAAAGGCGAAACTGCGCTGAGAAGACTCAATCGCTTCAATCAAATGAAAGAAAACTTGGCGTAGATACAGCTCGCACAACAAGATGTTTTCTTGAGCGGCATGCTTTTCATAGTAAGCCGAAAGCGTCAGTGCACACTCGATATACTCTCGAATTACAAACGGCTCATGGCCTTGAGCTTGTTCTAATGAAGCAAAGCGATCCTGTGCTTTGTAAAATCTCGAATAGAGAACCTGCTGCTCTTTCATCATCATCTGCATCTCTTTATTGGATGTTAATGATAATTATTATCAAATAAAATTTTAAAAACAACCCTTTGTTTATCTTTTTATAAAGTGAGCAGAAAAAGAAAAAGCCGATACACGAAGTATCGGCTTTCTGGAGTCAGTACCTAATCCCTACAATGTAAGTGCTGATTCATTTTTTGCTAAACATCTTTGTTTAATGGTCGTGCTTAGTGGTCGTGAGCTTCACCTGCACCTTTCGGGTAACGGATGTTCTCAACCATATCTTGTACATCTTGTGGTACTTCAGCAGTTACTTTGTTTACAGCAATCGATACTACGAAGTTTAGACACATACCTAGCGTACCGATGCCTTCTGGGCTGATACCAAACCACCAGTTTTCAGGTGTGCTTGCTGCTGGGTTAATGAACTTGAAGTAGATGATGTAGCTTGCTGTGAAGGCAATACCTGACAACATACCTGCAATTGCGCCTTCCTTGTTCATCTTCTTGTAGAAGATACCTAGGATAATCGCTGGGAAGAAGGATGCTGCGGCTAAGCCGAAGGCAAACGCTACTACCTGTGCTACAAAGCCTGGTGGGTTAATACCTAAGTAACCGGCACCGACAATCGCGACCATGGCTGCCAGACGAGCGGCTAACAGCTCCTGCTTGTCGGTCATGTTTGGTCTGAAGCCTTTCTTCAACAAGTCATGTGAAATCGACGTTGAGATGACCAATAGTAGACCCGCGGCTGTTGATAGTGCGGCTGCTAGGCCACCGGCTGCAAGCAGTGCTACAACCCAGTTTGGTAGTTTCGCTAGCTCTGGAGAAGCCAGTACGATGATGTCACGGTTAATCTTCATCTCGTTGCGCTCATCGCCCGAGTAGAACATTTTGCCATCGCCGTTCTTATCTTCCCAACCTACTAGGCCAGTGCTTTCCCAGTTTTTATACCAGCTTGGTGCGTCCGCTGCAGCGACACCTTGCATGTCAGGGCCGTTGATTGTTTCGATCATGTTTACACGAGCGAATGCTGCAACGCCTGGTGCTGTTGTGTATAGCAATGAGATGAACAGTAGTGCCCAACCCGCTGAGATACGAGCATCACGTACTTTTGGTACCGTGAAGAAACGAATGATTACGTGTGGAAGACCCGCAGTACCGACCATTAGAGCCGCACAGATGAAGAATACATCTACCATGCTCTTGTTACCTTCGGTATAGGCGGTAAATCCGAGTTCTTCGGTCAGTCCATCCAGTTTATCAAGAAGGTAAACATCTGTGCCTGATAGCGTAGAGCCCATACCAACTTGTGGAAGTGGGTTACCTGTCATCATGATTGAGGTAAAGATTGCTGGAACAAGGAAGGCGAAAATGAGGACACAGAATTGAGCTACCTGCGTATAAGTGATGCCTTTCATGCCACCTAGTACTGCGTAGAAGAACACAATACCCATACCAATGATGATGCCTAGGTTAATATCAACTTCTAGGAAACGAGAGAATACAACGCCCACACCACGCATCTGGCCTGCAACGTACGTAAACGATACGAAGATTGCACAGAATACCGCTACCATACGTGCCGTTTTCGAGTAGTAACGCTCACCGATGAAATCAGGAACCGTAAACTGACCGAACTTACGTAGGTAAGGTGCTAAACATAGCGCAAGTAGTACATAACCACCTGTCCAACCCATTAGGTAAACCGCACCGTCGTAACCAACGAATGAGATGATACCTGCCATTGAGATGAATGATGCTGCCGACATCCAGTCAGCGGCGGTCGCCATGCCGTTTGCTACTGGGTGTACACCACCGCCAGCAACGTAGAACTCACTAGTAGACCCTGCACGAGCCCAGATTGCGATGCCGATATATACCGCGAAAGTAATACCGACGAGAATAAACGTCCAAGTTTGAATATCCATGTTCTAGCCTCTAGTCTTCCTGTACGTTGTATTTTTTGTCGAGCGCATTCATGCGGACAACGTAAATAAATATCAGCGCCACGAAGGTGTATATCGAACCTTGTTGAGCGAACCAAAATCCTAGCTTGAACCCGCCAAACTGAACGGTATTGAGGGCATCCACAAATAAGATGCCAGCGCCGTAAGACACCGCAAACCAGACCGCGAGCAGTGTTCCCATAATTCCCAAGTTTTCCTTCCAGTAGGCTTGAGCATGTTCCGTAGATTCGAACGCCATTGCCTTCTCCTTTATTCCGTTTTCGTAGAAACTGTTTTTGTGAAACCGTTTTGTAAAATAGCGTGTTAACGTAATGTTACGATTTAGAATGTAGCAAGGATAAGTCAAGGGATCTGTGCAACTTTAGTCGGGATGGTATTAGCGCTAATGTACTGAAATATGGGAGCTAGGAGACATAACCATAGAAAAATGTGATGTTACAATGTTGTTAAATTAGCCAAAGGTCTAACAAAAAGGGATGAATTAGACTGCGAGTCATAAAATTTAACAACTAAATGACCGAGAAACGGTATTTAGCCCTGCTTATGACACGAAGCGAAACATAAGTTTGTTATAGTAACAACGGCACTTTCACCGACCGTGCCTTGCTAAACGGCAGAAGATCAACATGCTTATATCTTGAGTTTTATTCTTTGGGGGAACGAATTGGACGCAATAACCATTAACCACTTATTCTTGACTGGTGCCGTACTCATCGCCATCAGCGTGCTTTTCTCACAAGTGTCCTCTCGATTGGGCGTTCCTATTCTTTTGATCTTTTTGTTCGTTGGTATGTTAGCGGGTGAAGATGGACCCGGTAATATTCATTTCGATGATTACTCACTGACCTACTTGGTGAGTAACCTTGCGCTTGCCGTGATTCTGTTGGATGGCGGTATGCGAACCAAGGTGGCGAGCTTCAAGGTCGCTTTCTGGCCTTCGCTCTCGCTGGCGACGATAGGTGTCGCATGTACAGCAACCTTAACCGGATTAATGGCGGCTTGGCTGTTTGACTTGTCATTAATGCAGGGCATCTTGGTCGGGGCGATTGTTGGTTCAACCGATGCGGCAGCGGTATTCTCTTTGCTGAAAGGACAGAGTCTCAATGAGCGTGTTGGTTCAACCCTAGAGATCGAATCGGGCACTAACGACCCAATGGCGGTCTTCCTGACGGTGACCTTAATTGCGCTGTTAGGTAACCCTGACGCTGAGATGGGGATGAACTTCCTACTGCAAAGTTTTGCGATGCAGTTTGGTATCGGTACTCTTGTTGGTATTGGCGGCGGCTGGGTTCTATGGAGCTTAATCAATCGAGTACAATTGGCTGATGGCCTTTATTCCATTCTGGTACTCAGTGGGGGCGTGGCTCTGTTTGCGTTCTCTAACATGCTTGGCGGCAGCGGCATCTTATCGATTTACCTAGTGGGCTTGTTCATTGGTAATCGTCCGACGCGCTCGCGACACTCGATTCTTAATGTTCTTGATGGCATGACGTGGCTAAGCCAGATCGTGATGTTCTTGGTATTGGGTTTATTGGTGACGCCATCAACGTTGATGGACATTGCTCTGCCTGCGCTGGCACTGGCCTTCGGTATGATTTTGTTTGCTCGTCCGCTGTCGGTTTGGTTGGGTTTGCTGCCGTTCAGAAGCTTTACCACCAAGGAACGTTGGTTTGTTTCTTGGGTCGGTCTACGCGGCGCGGTACCGATCATTCTGGCGGTGTTCCCGATGATGGCTGGCCTGCCTAATGCTCAGCTTTACTTCAACATCGCGTTCTTCGTGGTTATGGTGTCGCTGATTGTTCAAGGCGGCAGCTTGATGAAAGTCGCGAGATTGGCTCAAGTGACGCTACCTCCAACGCCGACACCGATTTCTCGTACTGGCATTGAAATTTACCCTGCTAGTGAGTGGGAGATGTTTGTCTACAAGCTGAAAGAAGAGAAGTGGTGTGTGGGCGAACCACTAAAGCGTTTGTCTATGCCGGAAGGAACGCGAATTACTGCACTGTTTAGAAAGGATGCCTTGCTTCACCCATCAGGCAGCACCGTGTTAGAGGCGAACGATATCTTATGTGTGCTTGGTCAAGACAAAGATTTGGACAGCTTAAGTTCGTTGTTCAGTGAGGCGCCTCTAGCAGAAGAGGCGGCACGATTCTTTGGTGACTTCTTCTTGGATGTTGAGCTATCAGTTGCGGCAGTGAGTGATTGTTATGGTATTGAACTTGGCTCGGAAGAAGAGCGAGAAATGACGCTAAAACAATTGGTTGCTCAAGAGCTTGGCGCACACTCTGTATTGGGTGATAGCTTTGAGTGGCATGACATCACTTGGGTGGTTGCAGAGATAGATGATCATAAAGTCGTCAGGTTGGGTTTATGTTTACCTAAGACGACTTTAGAAGAGGATATCAGTGAAGCTTAATTGTGGACTTCTTGTAGCAAGATAACCGCTTGAGTACGATTTTTCACATCCAGTTTACGGAAGATGGCCGTCATATGTGCTTTGATGGTCGCTTCCGAAACATTCAATTCATACGCGATTTGCTTGTTAAGCAAGCCGTCAGAAAGCATCCCTAATACCTTGTATTGCTGAGGCGTCAGTGTGGAAATCTTTTCTGCAAGGTCGCTACACGCTGCATTATTGGTGATAAGCCCTTCAGGGAAGAACGGGTCGCCATTCAGCACTTGATTCAGTGCACTCACCAACTCACGCATATCACTCGACTTAGGAATAAAGCCAAACGCACCGTGGCTCTTCACCTGAGTGACCACGCTGGCATCTTCACTGGCAGAAACCACCACAATCGGTAGATCTGGGTATTCAGCGCGCAGTTGAATTAAGCCTGACATGCCATTGGCGCCCGGCATTTTCAGATCGAGCAGTAATAGATCCGGCTCGCCTTCTTTCTTTAGCAGAGTCAGTAAGGCATCGAGAGAATCGGCCTCAAGCAGGTTCGCACCACTGATCGCCATATGAACTGACTGAAACAGGGCGTTGCGAAAGAGAGGGTGGTCATCAGCAATGATGATGGTATAGGTCGAGTCCATGACGTTCATACTTTTAACAATTTAGTTAATATTTATTATCATCCTGATTGAGTATGTGGACAATATCTATGCATTAAAAGTCTGAACCATATCGACTTTTATCCCCGGAATAAGAAAGCGTTACTCTGAATAGCAAAAAAGCCGCACTGCCATCTCGTTACGGAGGGGCGGTGCGGCTTTCGATTCGGCTTATATTTTAGTGAATATTGCCGTTATAGCTGGTGGTTTTGCATGTGTTTTAAGAATACATCAGCAGGCATAAAACCGGTTACACGAGCATTTGGAACATGGTTACCCTCGCCATCCCAGAACTCAATCGTCGGTAAGCCAAGTACCTGTAATTGTTTAAGCAGTTCAATGTCTTGAGGCATGTTTCTCGTTACATCGGCTTGTAGCAGTACAAAGTCAGAAAGCTTGTTTTCCACATCAGCTTGATGGAAGGTGTACTTCTCGAACTCTTTACACGCCACACACCAATCGGCGTAGAAGTCGAGCATCACAGGCTTACCGAGTTTCTTCGCTTCGATGAGCTGGATTTCTAGCTCTTCAACCGTGTTGATGCGTGCAAATTGGATGTGCTGTTGTTCTACCGTTACGCTCTTCTCCGCAAACCAATAGTTCAATGCAGGCTGTGCCGAAGCAAACAAGCCAAGCATCGCGATGATGCCTACCGCACTCTGCTTCCAGTCGCCGAATGGCAGTGCATTCTTGCTATGGTACAGCCAACCAAAGGCGATGAAGCCAAGGCCAGACCAAAGCACGGTTGCCCACAATTCAGGAATGATGCGCTCTAGCAGGAAGATAGGTGCTGCCAGCAAGATAAAGCCGAATACGATCTTCACCTTGTCCATCCAGCTGCCCGCTTTAGGCAATAGCTTATTACCAAATACCGCAACTAAAATCAGCGGAATACCCATACCCATGGCTAATGCATACAGAGCAATCGCACCGGTAAATAGGTCGCCACTCTGAGCCACATACAGCAGCGCGCCTGACAATGGCGCCGTGGTACAAGGTGAACACACCAAGCCAGAGATAGCGCCCATTGCGAATACGCCCAAGGTATTGCCACCTTGCTGCTTATTGCTTTGATTGTTGAGCCAAGTTTGAATGCTGCTTGGCAGTTGCAGGTTATAAACGCCAAACATCGACATTGCCAACGCCACGAACAGAACACTCAGCGCGATCAGCACGTAAGGGTGCTGCATAGCGGCTTGGAACTGCATGCCTGCTGAAGCAACCACTAAACCTAATAAGGTGTAGGTTAACGCCATGCCTTGCACGTAAATAAAGGACAGCATCAGCGCGCGACCTTGGCTGAGTTTGCCACCACCTAAAACGATACCCGTTAGAATCGGATACATAGGCAGCACACACGGCGTAAAGGCTAAACCAACACCGAGTGCTAAGAATAATAGAGGGGTCCACCAACTGTCACCGAGCTTATCGGCTAAGCCTGCTTCTTTTGAAACAGGGGCATTTGGCTGTTGAGTCGTGTTACTTACAACGTCTGCTTTCGGAGATGTTGGTTGCGTAGAAACATCGGTTTCGTTGCCAGCAGAAGATGAAGCTTGTGAGTCACTACCTTGCGAATTAGCAGAACCTGTTGCTGTGAAAGGTTCAATGTCGATGATACGAGTCTCTGGTGGGTAGCAGAACCCTGCGTCCGCACAGCCTTGATACTTAACGATCAGCTGTGAGCCATCTTGGTAACTCTGCAGAGGAACTTGCACGAATAACGGCTGAGTATAAATGCTCACCTCACCGAAGAATTCATCTTGGTGCGGCTTACCATCTTCTAATTCAACATTACCGATAGCGAGATTTTGCCCGGTGAACGAGAGGCTATGTTGATAGAGGTAGTAGCCCTCTTTTACTTGCCAGTCGAGAAGGACTTTGTCGTCTTGCTGGTAGTAATTGAAAGGGAAAGCTTGGTCTACAGGGACAAAACCATTGTTATTGCCTCCGAAGCTTGGCTCGGCGTTGTCGTTCCCAAATAGCGCCCACGCAGGCTGGGTGAATAGGGAAACACAAACAAAAAGTAATGTGGCAAGTCGTCGCATACTATTTAGTCATCAAAATGGAGTTGAAGGTATCTTAACTCAATCAGACCGTAATAGTTTGCTATTAGTTTCATCGGCAAACAAATATCCCCTAAGGCGGGATAGCGATTTTATTGGGTAATCGAGTGGGGAGCTGCAATTCAACTTGAGTGACTTGCCTTTGTAAAAGAGACATTTAAGCTACACCCAAGCGTGCTTTTACTACTTGTTCGCAAGCATCAATATTCATCGTATCTTTTGGAATAATAAGCACGGTATCATTACCGCCAACGGTGCCGATAATCTCAGTATGTGGGTCGATATCGACTAATCTTGCGACTAATTGAGCACAACCTGGATGAGTTTTTACGATGACCATCGCTTGGTTATGAGTGATGAATTCGATTTGCGATGAGATGGATGCATCGACACGAACCGGTGCACTTTCAACCGTGATGCAGTAAACCTTTTTACCGCAAGCATTCTGAATTTTGACAACACCAAGCTGTGACAAAATACGAGATACGGTCGATTGGCTGATACCGGTATAGCCAATATCGACGAGTTTCTCTCGCAGTTGATTTTGGGTCGAGAAGCTTTGTTGTTGTAGTAAGCGTTTGCACGCTGCAGTCAGTGTTTTATCTTCAGCTGAATACAAGCAACCGTGCTCAGTGATTGGGTTCATGAACAACTCCTTAAGGTCAACATGTGGTTATCGCTTGTCCATAGCGCCGAGCGTACTCCCAAAGCCGTAGAGTACGATTGTTAAATAGGGCTTACCGATGAATCCCGAAATAAAGAGGGAAGGTATGCGTGGTGTATGATCGTCTACCCATTGAGTCTACCACTAAAGGATAGTTATCTTTTTGAAGGGGATCACCAAATAAAATTCTAGTTAATTGCTTTTATTTTGGAGTTTTATTCTTTTGTTAAATGGATATTTATTCCAAGTTTGGCATAAATATCCATCGGTATTAGGGTGCTTTGGAGACCGTGATAATGGCGCTAAGGGTTAGCGAATTTCACTCATGATCTCGCGAGAGAATACTTTTTCACAGTAGTGACATTTTAGCTGCACGTTTTCCTGTTTTAGCTGCACTTTAAAGCTGCTTTCGACAGGTTCACCGTGCGAAATACAGTTGCTATTCGGGCAAGAGTAGACACTGTGGATTTGCTCTGGCAGCACAAGGGTTAGCTTATTAACCACTTTATACTCTTCAATCTGATTGACCGTTGCCTGCGGAGCATAAAGAGCCAATTGGTTGGCTTGTTCCTTGGTCAGGAAGATGTTCTCAATCTTGATTAGATCTTTATGGCCAAGTGCCGATGATGGCAGGTTTAAGCCCATAGTGATGCGCTGTTCTGTCTTGTGTAGCTTAAACAGTTTAAGGATTTTGATACCAAGGTGAGCAGGGATGTGGTCAATCACGCTGCCGTTACGGATCGCTTCTACTTGTAGCTGAGTTTGTTTAACCATGACTGTTTCTCCTGCTTATAAAGTGTCGTTAAGAACTAGGGCCAATAGGGCTTCGCGAGCGTATACACCGTTTTCAGCTTGTTCGAAGTAGTAAGCGTGTGGCGTTTTATCAACGTCGGTGGTGATTTCGTCGACGCGTGGCAGCGGGTGAAGTACCTTCATGTTTTGACGAGCGTCTTTCAATGTATCGGCGGTGAGGATGTAAGCCGATTTCATGTGTGCGTATTCCGACGCATCAAAGCGCTCTTTCTGCACGCGAGTCATGTACAGAACATCCAGTTTCGGCACGACTTCTTCAATGCTGCTGTGAGTGCTGTATTGGATGCCCATCTCTTCCAATTCTTCACAGATGTAATCTGGCATCTCTAAGACTTCTGGCGCGATAAAGAAGAAACGCACGTTATTGAATTTCGATAGTGCTTGGGTCAATGAGTGCACGGTACGGCCATATTTTAGGTCGCCGACGAACGCCACATTGAGGTTATCGAGCGTGCCTTGTGTTTCGTAAATCGAGAACAGGTCCAGCAAGGTTTGCGTCGGGTGCTGGTTAGCACCGTCGCCGCCGTTTACTACCGGCACACCGTTAGAAAATTCAGACGCTAAACGTGCTGCCCCTTCTTGTGGGTGACGCATTACAAAGGCATCGACGTAGGATGAAATAACCTGCACTGAATCGGCAAGTGTTTCGCCTTTCTTCGCCAGTGAGGTGTTACCGCCATTATCAAAGCCAATGACCGTGCCACCAAGGCGCTGGACGGCGGTCTCAAATGAAAGGCGAGTTCGAGTTGAAGGCTCAAAGAAGCAGCTCGCAACGACTTTATTTTTCAGCAACTCTGGGTTTGGCTCGGCCTTGAGTCTTGCTGCTGTGTCGACGATAAGCTCCAGTTCATTACGAGTGAGCTCAGGTATGGAGATGATGTGCTTGTTAAATAACGAATGCGCCATAACGGGTCTTCCTTCTATGCATACAGTCAAATTGCGGACAAAAAAAAGCCCCCTAAAAATAGGAGGCTTCGAAACGATCAATAGAGCAAAATAAAAATGACACCACCGCCACTCTTTGGCGTGTAGTTTGACAATCATGTGCGACAGAATTGCAGTTCATTTTTTGCTCTCTTAAGACAAATTGCGGAGGATTATACTCAGATAAAAAGGCCATGCAATACTTTCCGTAAAGTATTCATTTAATGGATTTTTATGCGAAATCACGTCCGTTTCTAGTTTCCATTTAAGCCTTTGTTGGAACTGCGAATCTCAGGCTTTTTCAGGTAATAATCTTTTCAAGGACATGAAAAAAAATGCGGGTTTTATCCAAGGTCAAAATCCCAAGAACGCCCCCCGCATTTCCCTGTCATTGCACTTAACTTATTAACGTCTTGCGAACAAGTGAGTGCTTAGCTTCTTAATTTTTAACGTCTTAACTGGTTAGCTTCTTAGGTAATTAGCTGCCTAACGTTGCAACCATGACTGCTTTGATGGTGTGCATGCGGTTTTCTGCTTCATCGAACACGATAGAGTATTCAGACTCGACCACTTCATCCGTCACTTCTACGCCATCTTTAAGCTGCGGATATTCAGCAGCAAGCTGTTTGCCTACTGTGGTATCTTCGCCGTGGAAAGCAGGTAGGCAGTGCATGAATTTCACATGTGGGTTGCCTGTTGCCTTGATCATGTCCATGTTGACTTGGTAAGGCATCATTAGGTTAATACGCTCAGCCCACGCTTCTTTCGCTTCGCCCATAGATACCCAAACGTCGGTGTACAGGAAGTCACAACCTTGCACGCCTTCTTGAACATCTTCAGTCAGTGTAATTTTGCCACCTGTGTGCTCTGCGATTTCACGACACTGAGCCAATAGTTCTTCTTGTGGCCAGAACTGTTTTGGAGCAACAAGGCGAATGTCCATGCCCATTTTCGCTGCGCCAACCATCAGAGAGTTACCCATGTTGTTGCGAGCATCACCTAGGTAAGCAAAGCTGATTTCATGCAGTTGTTTACCACGGCCGTATTCCGTCATGGTTAGGAAGTCAGCAAGAATTTGTGTAGGGTGGAATTCGTCAGTCAGACCATTCCATACTGGAACTCCAGCGTAAGCGCCTAGCTCTTCAACAATCTCTTGACCGAAGCCGCGGTATTCAATGCCATCGTACATACGGCCAAGAACGCGAGCGGTATCTTTCATTGATTCTTTGTGGCCAATTTGAGAGCCAGATGGGCCTAAGTAAGACACGCGAGCGCCTTGGTCGAATGCCGCTACTTCGAATGCACAGCGAGTACGAGTTGAGGTTTTCTCAAAGATAAGCGCAATGTTTTTGCCAGTTAGTGTTGGCTGTTCGTAACCGTTGTACTTCGCTTTTTTTAGCTCCATAGAAAGATCTAATAAGTGTTGAATTTCGCGTGGAGTGAAATCTAGTAGTTTTAGGAAGTTACGATTGCGTAGGTTAAAAGCCATGATGTATTCCTTCTTAGATTTAGGCGCTTTCTTGTTACAGGGAAAGAAAATTCAAGAAAGCGCGATTCAATTTTTGTGTATTAATTTCAGTTCAAACGGTGATTCAGTTTTCTCGCAAGGTTTGAAAAGCTCGCGAGTAGATTAATCTTTGGTGATGTTGGTGCCCGCCAAGCCTTGCAGGATTTGCAAACCATCTTCGAGTGCACCAATACCGACGACTTTGCCGCCTTGCTGAATGAATTCGCACGATGCTTCAATTTTTGGTCCCATAGAGCCTGCATCAAATTCGAATTTCGCCAGTTCACTTGGTGTGGTGCTGCGCAGTGCGTGTTGAGTCGGTTTGCCCCAATCCAGGTACACAGCGTCTGCATCGGTCAGAATCAGTAGCGCATCCGCATCCAGTTGTTTCGCTAAGAAAGCCGCAGACATGTCTTTGTCGATAACAGCTTCCACACCGACTAATTTGCCATTCTCTTTTTTCACTGGGATGCCGCCGCCGCCAGTACAGATCACGAGGTGGCCTGCATCGATAAGCTGAGTGATCGCTTCGTGTTCAACAATGCCGGTAGGGCGTGGGCTTGGCACAACGCGACGGAAGTGTTGGCCGTCTGGTTTGACGATCCAGTGGAATTTCTCCGCCAATTCACGCGCTTCCGCTTCTTCGTAGATCGGGCCAATCGGCTTCGTTGGATCGGCGAATGCAGGATCGTTTGGATCAACGGTCATTTGCGTCAACATGCACGAGATGTTGCGGTTAGGTAGATAGTTCTTGAACTCTTGCATCAGCATGTAGCCGATCATGCCTTGAGTCTCACTGCCCAATACATCTAGCGGATACGGGTTTACTTTTTTGTATTCCAAACCTTGCAGAGCCAGTAAACCAACTTGTGGGCCATTACCATGTACTAGAACCACGTTGTACACTTTCGCGATTTCAGAGATGGTTTTAACCGCTGTTTCAATATTACGGCGTTGAACATCGGCTTCTAACGGCTCACCGCGACGAAGTAGGGCATTACCGCCGAGTGCAACAACAACAGTTTGCTTAGTCATAATTGTGTTCTCTCATTTTGGCCAAGCTGAGATTATTTAAGATCATTCAACTTGGCCGTTTTCGTCTTAGTGATTAGATACCATCACGCTCAATTGGGCAGCTCATGCAGCGTGCGCCACCGCGACCGCGGCCAAGTTCATCTCCAGGGATAGGAAGAACTGTGATGCCTGCTTTATCGTATTTTTCATTGGTGTAGGTGTTGCCTTCGTAGCCAATCACAACGCCAGGTTTAACCGTTAGAACGTTGTTTGCATCGTTCCACTGTTCACGTTCTGCATGGAAGTTGTCACCACCGGTCGTGATTAGGTTTAGCTTGTCTACGCCAAGTGCTTTTTCGATAGCTGTTACGAAGTAGCCTTCTTCTTTCACTTTCACTGCGCCAGACTCATCACCAGTTAGGTTCCAGCACTGTACGTCTTTACTCACCACTTCCGGGTAAACAGAGAACGTATCTTCGTTCATGTGCGTCATAACGGTGTCTAAGTGCATGCAAGAGCGGTGTTTTGGTAGCTGCATTGCGATAACTTGTTTCGCTTGACCGTGTTTGAATAGGCTAGATGCTAAGTGCTCAACACCTTGTGCTGTTGTACGCTCAGACATACCGATAAGAACCGTGCCGCGACCGATTACAAGAACGTCACCGCCTTCAATGGTTGAGTTGTCGTAGCTGATGTTTTCTTCATCGCCGAAGTACTTAATGAAGTCTTGGCCAGCAAATGTTGGGTGCCAGCGGTAAATAGCGCGAACGTGGTTGGTTTCACGTTGACGAGCAGGTTTCGCCATCGGGTTGATGGATACGCCACCGTATACCCAGCAAGATGTGTCACGAGTAAATAGGTGGTTTGGTAGCGGTTCGATAATGAAGTCGCTTGGTGCGTGCATGCCTTGCATCATTGAAGATGATTTCATTGGCATCTCAGCGTAAGACAGACCACCCGTTAGGATTTTTGCTAGTTCTAGGTTTGGTAAGTCGCCCAAGTAGCAGCGCACATCGTTAGCAAAGGTTTTGCCTAAGCGGTAATCAGAAACTTGATGATTCAAAAGCCAATCTTTCGCTTCTGGCACTGCTAGCGTGTCTGCTAGTAGGTCAGTAAGAAGAAGAACTTCAACACCTTGATCACGCAGCGTTTGAGTAAATGCGTCATGCTCTTTACCAGCACGTTCAACAGCCAGTACGTCATCAAATAGTAAATCGTGACAGTTAGAGGGTGTTAGGTGAGTCAGTGCGCGTCTTGGACGGTGAACTAGAACGCGGCGTAATTGACCTATTTCAGAACCTACATAGAACTTACTCATGATCGTCTCTCTCTTATATATTTGAATTACTTTTATCGCTAAGAGTAATTATTTATTTTCAGTTGAGAAGAATGAATTATTTATTCATATCTCTTGTCTGGAATTAATATTACGCCTGCTAGTCAGGTATTCTTAGAGATCTATCACAAATCGTTTTTTATCCCGCAGCCCTTTGAAATTAAGGGTTTTAACAAACTTTATGCACTTTCAGTTATGAATAATACATTCTAAATAGTTAGCAGTTAGGGAACTTTATGCACGCTTTTTTGACGAAACTTACTAGAATCTAATTTACGAGAGATTATATGCAGAATAGTTTTATTGATAAGAGTGTACTTAGCTTGGAAGTATGCAGTGTTTTTATTTAGATATTTAATTTTGGATGTGGAATTAATTGTTTATTAACAAAGTAAATGCGAATAAAGCTGTTGCGATCACATTTTAAAATCGGCTTTTTAAGTGTGTTTTTTGATAGAAAAGGGCATTAATCCTCGTCTGTTTATTAGGCTATTAATTACTTTAAATATAATTAACGCTAATAAGTGACTAACTATTTGTTTAAACATCATGGTTGAAAATAGAGTGTTATTTCATCAAGAAAATTAGATGTTTAAAAGTAGGATTGATTCTTCTATTGCGAGTGCTTTGAGTTTGGTTGAGCTTGGCTACGAACAGAAGAACCTTGAATATCGCGTGTATGGCTTTGAGGAGCTGTTTCAGTGGCAGAGGGTTACATTGAGAGGGAACAATAAAAAAGCCGCTGTGAGAAGCGGCTTTGGATGAGAAAGGAGTGAAGTGCTGTTAGTTAGATCAGCGCACCAATACTCAGTACAACAATGCAGAACACCATCAATATACCGACTAGTGGCATCACCCATTTAACCCAGCGCACGTAAGGGACACGAGCAATCGCCAAACCACCCATCACCACCGCGGAGGTTGGGGTGATTAGGTTCACCAAGCCAGATGCAGATTGGTACGCAGTGATAACCAAGTCACGACCTACGCCAGCAAAGTCGGCCAGTGGTGCCATGATTGGCATGGTCAGTACCGCTAAGCCAGAGGTCGATGGCACTAAGAACGACAGTAGAATCTCTAAGAAGAACATCACGTTAATGAAGATAACCGAAGAAAGCCCCGTTACCATCTGTTCTGCTGAGAAGAGAATGGTATCGGTGATCATACCGCGGTCCATCACCACTACGATACCACGTGCAATACCTATGATGAGCGCAACGCCAAGTAGGTCGCGGGCACCATCAATGAAGCTGGTGGTAAACTCTTCTTCGCTCATGCGAGCCACAATACCAACGATGATGGTTGCTGCTAAGAACATCGCTGAGATCTCAGCCATCCACCATCCAGCAACGGATACACCATAAATCATTACAGCGAACGAGCCACCAAAAATGGTCAGAATCAGTTTGCGAGTCGCGGTGAATTCAAGTTTTTCGCCGCTCGCATTACCTAAGAAGTGCGCTTTGTTCTCTTCGTATTTGTCGTAGACAATTGATGTTGTTGGATCGGCTTGAACCATTCTTGCGTAACGCATTACGTAGGCAACACAAATACCCCAACCAATAATCAACATCGCAATGCGCAACACGATACCGTCTGTAAATGGAATACCAGAGGCGTTGGCAGCGATCACGGTTGCGAATGGGTTAATCGTTGAACCCAGCACCCCAATACCTGCACCAAGCAGTACGGTCGCAGCGGCAACAAGAGGGTCAAAGCGAGCTGCCATCATTACCGGCACTAGCAATGTATAGAAGGGCAGTGATTCTTCCGCCATGCCGTAGACGGTACCACCTGCGGCAAATAGCGCCATCAGTATTGGTATCATCAACTCTTCTCGCCCTTCTAAGCGGGCGGTGACGCGCTCGATACCGGCATCAATGGCACCCGTTTTGGTTACTAGCCCTAAGAAGCCACCAATGATTAAGATGAACAGCGAAACGTCGATAGCCGCCGCTTCATAGCTATTGTGGTCATAGAAGCCGTCAATAGGCGCGAGCAGTACATCAATCACGCCTTGAGGGTTACCTTCTACCGCTTGATAGGTTCCGGTTACGGGTACTTCTCGGCCTAGCTCTTCATTCATTGCACGGTCGTATTGGCCTGCTGGAACAATCCAGGTAAGCAGTGCGACGAACGCAATCAGAATAAATAGAATGGTGTAGGCAGAAGGGAATTTAAAGTTGGCAAAGAAGCCGCCCTTTTTTTTCTCGCTTGGTATCGTTTGAGTTGTCATGGCTATCTCCTTACATCATCTTAAATAGAAGTGATGTGAATTAGCGACTAATGATTTATAGATTGTAAATACACGGACACTTATAAAGCACTCAACGATATAAAGTTGCTGACTTTAAATTAAGGTTGTTTTTATATTTACTAATCCAAATGAAGTTAGATTTAATTTAGCTGCGGTTATTTTATTCCTTACTCCGGTATTTAAGTTTGGTGCTGTTCACAAAAATAATGGCTAATAAAAGGGCTAAAAAATGGCAGAAAATCGTCAAGGTTTTTTGGTTAGTTAGCTTGGATTAATATTCGTTTTGGATTAACTGGAAGTGGAAGGAGATTGATTTGGTAGGTGTTGTTTATGATTAGGCAGAATAATCTTGGAATTTTATTCAAACTTTATTTTTAGGCGGTTTTTAAAGTTTATAATGGTTATTTGATGCGTATCAAATAACACATTGAGCAGAAAACAAAAAAGGAAGCCGAAGCTTCCTTTTAAATGTTCAATCACCAGCGAATGTTAGATAAACAGACCGCCGAATGCGAAGCCGAGTGCTACCGCAGTACTGATTGTTACCACACCTGGAATGAAGAATGGGTGGTTGAATACGTAGTTACCGATACGCGTTGAGCCTGTGTCATCCATCTCAACCGCTGCTAGTAGCGTAGGGTAAGTTGGAAGTACGAACAGCGCACTTACCGCAGCAAAAGAAGCAACGGCTGTTAGTGGTGCTACGCCAATCGCTAGTGCTGCAGGCATCAGTGCAACTGTTGTTGCGCCTTGAGAGTAAAGCAGCATAGAAGCGAAGAACAGAACAAGAGCCAGCATCCATGGGTAGTCAGCCAGTAGAGCGCCTGCTACGTCTTTGATTTCAGCAACGTGTGCGTTTACAAACGTTGAACCTAACCAAGCCACACCAAGTACACATACACATGCCGTCATACCAGAACGGAACGTTGGTGCTGAAGAAATCTTCGCTGCATCAATCTTAGTGAACATCACGATAGCCGCTGCTGCTGCCAGCATTACAGACATGATCGCTTCGTTACGACCTAGCGCCGGGTTTTCAATTAGGCCAACAGAGCTAGAGATAGCCGCTGCGTAACAAACCACGAAACCAATTGCAGCTAGGAAGATGTACGTTGCTTTCTTCGCTGTAGGTAGAATTTCGCGTTTCTCTTCTGTTGCTAGCTTGATTAGACCTTTCTCTAGACGTTCTTGATAAACAGGATCGTCTTTCAATTCGCTACCCATGTAGTTAGCAACAACCGCACCAACCATACAAGCGATGAAGGTTGTTGGGATACAAACCATCAATAGCGTTAGGTAATCAACACCAAATGGTGCCAACATTGCTGCGAAAGCCACAACTGCAGCCGAGATTGGCGAAGCTGTGATAGCAATTTGAGAAGCGACAACTGCGATAGACAGTGGACGAGAAGGACGAACACCTTGGCCTTTCGCTACTTCTGCAATAACAGGAAGCGTAGAGAATGCTGTGTGACCAGTACCCGCCATTAATGTCATTACAAAGGTCACAATCGGCGCGTAAAAGGTGATGCGTTCAGGGTGTTTACGCAAAAAGTTTTCGGCAATTTGTACCAACCAGTCCATACCGCCAGCAACTTGCATTGCAGCAATTGCGGTGATAACTGACATGATGATCAAGATTACGTCGATCGGGATGAAAGATTGGCTTGTTGGAACGCCAAGAATAAGTGAAAGGGCAATAACACCAGCACCACCGGCAAAACCAATACCGATACCGCCAATTCTGGCCCCCAAAAAGATAAAGAGCAGGACGACAAACAGTTCTACTGCAATCATAAGTAACACCTCATTTAGATTTTATTATGTGAACATTCGCCGCTGGAATGTTCACATAATAGTTCTATGGTTTAGATTCAATTTGGCAAAAGCGCAACCAACGGAAATCCACAAAATAATCATGGTTAACCGTATTGGAGCCTAAAAAAGGGCTCCGTTTGGAACCCTTTCTCGCTAACTTTATTCGTAGCGCTTCGCTTTATACTGAGGATGCATCAAATTTTCAACAGAGAAAATGTCATCAAGTTCTTCTTCGGTCAATAAACCGCGTTCTAGAACTACATCACGAACACTCTTACCTGTTTCTGCACAGATCTTACCAACAATGTCACCTTCGTGGTGGCCAATGTATGGGTTTAGGTAAGTGACGATACCGATAGAGTTAAATACGTGCGCTTCACATACTTCTTTGTTTACCGTAATGCCGTCTACACACTTGTCGCGCAGGTTCACACAAGCGTTTGTCAGAATGTCTAGAGACTCAAACATGCTTTGTGCAATAACAGGTTCCATTACGTTCAGTTGAAGTTGACCACCTTCCGCAGCGAAAGAAACCGTGTTGTCGTTACCTAGAACTTTGAAGCAAACTTGGTTTACTACTTCAGGTACAACTGGGTTTACTTTAGCAGGCATGATTGAAGAACCTGCTTGCAGTTCAGGTAGGTTTAGCTCGTTCAAACCAGTACGTGGACCTGAAGAAAGTAGACGCAAGTCGTTACAGATCTTAGATAGCTTAACTGCTAGACGCTTAAGTGCGCCGTGCGTCATTACGTATGCGCCACAGTCAGACGTTGCTTCGATTAAATCTTCAGCCGCTACACACTCTAGGCCTGTTACTTCTGCTAGGTGTTTCACTGCTAGGCCTTGGTAACCCGGTGCTGCGTTCAGACCTGTACCGATAGCCGTTGCGCCTAGGTTTACTTCAAGCAGTAGTTTTGAAGTGTATTCTAGGTTTTTGATTTCTTCATTGATGGTTACAGCCCAAGCGTGGAACTCTTGGCCAACCGTCATTGGAACTGCGTCTTGAAGCTGAGTACGACCCATCTTCAAAATCGTGTTGAATTCTTGGCTCTTAAGCTCGAATGCACCTTTTAGGTATTCGATCGCATCAATCAGTTTACGAACGCTGTTGTAAACAGAGATACGGAAGCCAGTTGGGTAAGCACAGTTTGTAGATTGGCTGCGGTTTACATGGTCGTTCGGGTTGATGAACTCGTATTGGCCTTTTTCTTTGCCCATAAGTTCAAGAGCCACGTTCGCAACAACTTCGTTTGCGTTCATGTTTACAGAAGTACCAGCACCACCTTGGAAAACGTCCGATGGGAACTGATCCATGCACTTACCCGTGTCTAGAATTAGGTCACAAGCTTGGATGATGTATTTAGCCACTTCGCTTGGAATTACACCTAACTCTTTGTTTGCTAAAGCCGCTGCTTTCTTAGTCATCACCATACCGCGAACGAATTCAGGTACATCTGAGATCGTTACATTTGAGATGTTGAAGTTTTCAACTGCGCGTAGAGTGTGGATGCCGTAGTAAGCATCAGCCGGAACATGACGTTGACCTAATAGATCTTCTTCGAGACGAGTAGCTTGAGGAGCTTCAACTTGAGCTTCTGATTGAGTAGCCATAACAGGATCCTTAGAGAATTATTCTGATTATATAGTTAGTTATTAGCCTATTCTGTGTGCAAATACTCCGTTCGCTAGAATATTGGGCTGATAAATCCGTCCTGACTTATGTGGCACATGATACTGTACTTAGCGCATAAAAATATTAAGTGGATCACCTTTTTCGGTTTTGTTTCGTCAATATTTTGCAAAGTTATTCTTGGTCAATAAACACGCTTATTTACAGGATAAATTTGAGATTGTTAGGGCTTTCAGCGTAAACTGCAAGTAACAAAGGAGGGCGTGTGTTTCCTATCTTATTATTACTATTTATCTTCGTACCCATCATTGAGATTGGGCTATTTATTCAAGTTGGTGGCTTCTTAGGATTGTGGCCAACTATTGCGTTGGTTTTGATCACTGCATTTGTGGGTGCATCGCTGGTTCGTAGCCAAGGCATTCAGACACTTATGTCTGTGCAAGGTCGTTTGCAACAAGGCGAAATGCCAGCACAACAGATTCTTGAAGGCGTGATGCTTGCAGTTGCCGGTGTATTGCTGCTGACTCCGGGTTTTATGACGGACGCACTCGGTATGTTGGTATTATTGCCAGCACCAAGAGCGATGATTGCCAAGAAAATGATGGAAAAAATGGTGGTGACCAACATGTCTGGTGGTTTCCATGCCGGTGGACAAGCTGGTTTTGGCCAGAGCCCATTTGGACAAGACCCATTCAATCGCGATCCATCTGACCAATCAAAAGACGGCAACACCTTTGAAGGTGAGTTTGAGAAGAAAGACGACGACAACGATCGTAACCGCTTAAACTAATTAATTTTTTCTCTCTTTATATAGAGGGAAAACAGAAAAGGCTCTTACCTTTATCCTTCGCAAGAAAGTGATAATGGTAAGAGCCTTTTTTATTGTCTGTCGCTAGCTGTTACTTACTGTTTACTATCGATAACAGATAACAGATAACAGATAACAGATAACAGATAAGCTTGAGTGTTCGGTTATACCGCGCCTTCAAAACCCATTTGTCGCCATGCTTCAAAAGCAATGATTGCCACTGCGTTAGACAGGTTCAGGCTGCGCGCGTCTGGCATCATTGGAATACGAATGCGTTGTTCCATTGGCATACTTTCGATGAATTCAGCAGGCAGCCCGCGAGTCTCTGGGCCAAACATCAACACATCACCTTGTTGGAATTTTGCATCAACGTGGTGACCTGTCGTTTTAGTGGTGCAGGCAAAGATGCGGAAGTCACCCTCGCGTTCATTCTCAAGATACTCAAGGAAAGCTTCTAGGTTCTTGTGACGCTTAACTCGCGCAAGGTCGTGGTAATCCAAGCCAGCACGACGAACCTTCTTCTCTTCAAAATCAAAGCCAAGCGGTTCAATCAGGTGCAGGTTTGCACCGCAGTTAGCACATAGGCGGATGATGTTACCCGTATTGGGTGCAATTTCTGGTTCGTATAGAGCGATATCAAACATGTTGGTTCACAAGAGTAATCAAAGATAGCCCGAGTATACGGTGGCAAGCTGAGTGAGTACAGTTCGCCACCGTCACCATTCGCTTACGCTTGGTTCGTTAGTGCTTGCGCGTAGTTTTCAGATACGGCATTCCAATTCACCACGTTCCACCATGCATTGATGTAATCAGGACGACGGTTTTGGTAGCTGATGTAGTAGGCGTGTTCCCAAACATCGAGCGCGAGAATCGGTTCGCCATCACTCGCCACGGTATCCATCCACGGATTATCTTGGTTCGAGGTTGAGATGATCTTCAGTTGCCCTTGCTCTACCACTAGCCAAGCAAAGCCGGAGCCAAAGGTATTGATCGCCGCTTGGGCGAACTGATCTTGGAATGTCTCGAAATCACCGAAGGTACTCTTGATAGCCTCACCAAGCTCGCCCGTAGGTTCACCACCACCGTCTTGCGACATGCAATTCCAATACAAGATGTGATTGTAGTAGCCACCACCATTGTTACGCACGTCAGGGCTGTGCTGAGATATGTTGGCAAAGATCTCGGTCAGAGATTGCTGTTCTAGCTCGCTGCCAGACACCGCCGCAACAAACTTATCGTAGTAGGTTCTATGGTGCTTGCTGTAATGCACTTCCATTGTCTTAGCGTCAATGTAAGGCTCTAGGGCATCGTAAGCGTAGGGTAAAGCAGGGAAAGTGTGCGACATGGTAAATCCTCCTTAATTAGAGGATTTACCATAATGACAATCATTATCAACTGCGATCTTTGTGGGGGTATTACACCGGTAAGATAGGCAGGGTGATTTCGAGTTGTAATCCACCGAGCTGGCTGCGGGTTGCGGTGATGGTTCCGCTGTGTTGGCGAATCGCACTTTCAGTAATGGTTAATCCAAGCCCTGTGCCGCCAGAGTTTCTGTCACGCGCTGTTGAGACACGGTAGAAAGGTCTGAAGATAGAATCGAGTTCATCCTCTGGAACACCATCACCATTATCATTGACGCAAATTGTTAGCTGATCTTGAACCACATGGAACTGTACATCCACTTGGTCTTTACCGTAGTAGATGGCATTGCGTGTAATGTTGTCTAGCGCACTCATCAGCAGTTTAGGGTTCCCCGAAATAGAGCGTTCTGGGATCTCCGAGAACGTCAGTTGTTTGCCCATCTGTTCGGCTTCAAACTCTGCGTCTTTTAAGATCTCTTCCCATAGGCTCGAGATAGGCTGAACCTCACGAGTAATATGGCTGTCGACCTGCATACGAGATAGCGTTAGCAGCTCACTGATCATCTGTTCCAAACGCTGTGCTTCGGTATCAATGCGTTCTAACTCTTGGCTCTCGCCTTGTTTACGAATCGCCAGTGCATTGGCCATGCGAAGACGTGTCAGTGGCGAGCGGAGCTCGTGTGAGATATCAGAGAGCAGGCGTTGTTGCCCCGAAATCATCTGGTTTACCGCTTCTACCATCTGGTTAAAGCTTTCACCAGCTTGTCTGAACTCTGAAGTACCTTTTTCGAGTGTTGGATCGACCTCGAATTGACCTTTCGCCACGCGTTGTGCCGCGCGTTCTAGCCTGCGAGCAGGTTGGCTGAGTGCCCAAGCTAACCAAAGTAATAGCGGGGTACTCGCCAACATCACGGCAAGCAATAGCTGCAGAGGTCTATCAAACAGGCGCAGTAAGAATGGCGGTGGTTGGTTCCACTTCACTCCGGCATACATCAGCAACTCTTCACCAGCGAGAGTAATTGGCACTGGCCCTGCGACCATGTAGTGTCCGTAGAGTTTTTGCTTCGGCATCTCAGGGTTATCAATCGAGGTAACAAAGTTACGAATCGCCTTTAGCTTATAGTCTGAATGCCTTTTCGAGGTAAGGACTGCGCCCTCAAGATCGGTCAGGTAGATGCGAGCTCTAGAATCCTTGCGGCTGCGTGGTGCCTCCAGTTGGAAGACAATCTTGCCCAGATTAGGTTCTTTGGCGTAGCGTTTCTCTGTGATTTTAGCGATACGCTCGAGTTTATCGAGGTGATCTGCGGGCACATCTCGCGCGACTCGAGGGTCTAAATGGGGAAGTGACAGCACCGACAAAAGCACCAGTAACATGGTGAACCAAAAGATAGCAAAGATACGTCCATATAAGCTGGTGATTTTAGGTATACGCATTAATCTTCCTCTACCAATAAGTAGCCACGGCCTCGTAAGGTTTTGATGCGTGATTTGCCGTCAGTGCGCTCAGGAATCTTCTTACGTAGATTAGAGATGTGCATGTCTATCGCGCGGTCAAACGCTGCGAGCCTTTTACCCAGCACATCCAAACTCAATGCTTCTTTGGTGATCACTTGCCCTGGGTTTTGGATAAGGTGACTCAGTAGGGCGAACTCGGTTGTGGTGAGGTCGATGAGCTCCCCATTGCAGTAGGCTTCTTGTTTGCCAGGGAAGACTTCGATGTCTTGATATTGAACTCTATCACTGGCCGCCTTAGGTGCGGTGTTGGTTTGAGTACGACGCAAGATAGCTCGAATACGCGCTAACAACTCTCGGTCACTGAAAGGTTTAGGCAGGTAATCATCCGCGCCAAGTTCAAGACCAATCACACGGTCGATCTCTTCGCCTTTTGCGGTCAGCATCAGCACTGGTGTTTCCCAATTTTCTCTCAGTTTCTTTAGTGTTTCCATGCCATTAAGACGCGGCATCATCACATCCAAAAGAATCAGGTCAATCTCATCATTGATAGCTTCCAGCCCTGCATAGCCATCATTGGCTTCGGAAACAGTGAAGCCCTCAAAGCTCAGAATGTCTTTGAGTAAGCTGGTTAACTCGGTGTCGTCATCAATAAGAAGAATGTTCGCCATTGGGAAGCCTTAATTGGTTATTTACAGGTTAATAATACTGCTAATTATTCGTCAACTTTCACTCTTTACGATTCTTTACGCTTTCTAAACGTCACTTTACGAGGGAAAGACTAATCTATATCTAAGCGCTGAGAAACAGACGCAACACATGACTTATTATACCGAATTGAGGCAACAATTATGAAAATGACTAAGAAACTTGTACTAGCAGCTGCGGCACTTCCACTAATGTTAGGTACAGCAAGCGCGTTCGCATATGGCGGCGGCGATAAAGGCGACCACAAAGGCATGCACGGTAAATGTGGTGGCTTCGATAAGAAAGTGATGCGTCAACTAGACCTGACTGATGCACAAAAAACAGAATTGAAAGAGATGCGCGAAGCGAACCGCGCTGAGATGAAAGAAAAACACGCTGGCAATAAAGCCGATAAAATGGCGAAAATGAAAGCGCACCAAGAAAAAGTTCAAGCATTGGTACTGGCTGACAACTTTGACGAAGCAGCAGCAAACGACCTAGCAAGCCAAATGGTTGAGAAGCAAACTGAGCGTCGCGTAGCAATGCTTAAGAAGCAACACGAAATGATGAGCGTACTAACGGCTGAGCAAAAGACTCAACTGAAAGAAATCCAACAAGAGCGCATGACTAAGTGTGCTGACAAAATGGAAAAACGCATGAACAAAGACAAGTAATTCATTGCTTGAGAAATCAGCGTTGAATGAAAGTGTTTAGAAAGAAGCGGCCGAGTGTCGCTTTTTTTGATCCTTAAAAATGAATGTTTTACATCATGGCTGTCATATTCAATTGGTGGTTTGCAGGTTATACTTTGTGCTATCAGTCACTTTATAGCCAAGTTATGAAACAAGAATACGCACGTTTAGTTACGCTCGCCGCTTGGGCAGCCACAACCATCGCCACTATTTTATTGATAGTGAAAGTCGCAGCTTGGTGGGTGACAGGTTCCGTGAGTCTGTTGGCTTCCGTCGTGGATTCAATGCTGGATATCGCGGCCTCTGTCGTTAACCTTATCGTGGTTCGTTACTCTCTGCAGCCTGCCGACAAAGAGCACACCTTTGGTCATGGTAAGGCTGAATCTCTAGCTGCATTAGCGCAGGCAATGTTTATTTCAGGCTCTGCATGTTTCCTTATTCTCAATGGTATTGAGCGCTTCTTCCGACCTCATGAACTGAATTCTCCAGAGATTGGTATCTATGTCAGCTTATTTGCGATGGTGATGACCTTCGGTTTGGTTCGATTCCAAAAGCATGTGGTCAACAAAACAGGCAGCCAAGCTATTGCGGCCGACTCTCTGCACTATCAATCAGACCTTTATATGAACGCTGCGATCATGCTGGCACTGGCATTGAGCTGGTTTGGGATTGGTCAGGCGGACTCAGTATTCGCGGTCGGTATCGGTATCTACATTCTGTACAGCGCTTATCAAATGGCGATGGAAGCGGTTCAGTCTCTGCTTGATCATAAGCTGCCAGATGATGAGCTGAAACAGATTAAAGAGACATCATTGAGCGTGGAAGGCGTGTTGGGTGTGCATCAATTACGAACGCGTCGCTCGGGGCCAATACGCTTCATCCAACTGCATCTAGAATTGGAAGATAATATCCCACTTATTGAAGCGCATCGCATTTCTGACGAAGTAGAGGCTAAGCTTATCTCCGTGTTCCCTGATGCTGATGTATTAATTCACCAAGACCCGTATTCGGTCGTATTTGGACCAGAGAAGCAGCAGAAATTCCACTCGTGGTAATGCGTGCTAAAAATCAGCGGGCAAATGGTAAGTGAGTGGCTTTTGAACTAAAGTGAGTAAAAATTATTAACTGTTAGGTGATTCAAAAACCACCTTAGTAACAATTAATGTTGATTCTGATGTGAATCAACAAAGTTATTGAGTAAAACTGTAATACTCTTACAGAAGTAGAAATGTTACATAATTTTACGCGATTTGAGTGCTATTCCTGTTGAGGAAATGTAACATAACGCACAAATATAGATTTAAAATCTTGTTGATATACAATCAGCAAGAACAAGAATTGAATAATAGATTCCCAAAAATCGAGGGTGAGCATGATTAAGAAGATCGGTGTTTTGACCAGTGGTGGTGACGCTCCAGGTATGAACGCAGCAGTTCGCGGCGTTGTTCGTACTGCGTTATCAGTTGGCATTGAAGTTTACGGTATTTACGATGGCTACCAAGGCCTTGTTGAAGACCGTATCGAAAAGCTTGACCGTTCAAGCGTATCTGACGTGATCAACCGTGGTGGTACTTTCTTAGGTTCTGCACGTTTCCCTGAATTTAAAGACGTTGCTGTTCGTGAGAAAGGCATTGAGAACCTTAAGAAGCACGGTATCGAAGCACTTGTTGTTATCGGTGGTGACGGTTCTTACATGGGTGCTAAGAAGCTGACTGAAATGGGTTACCCATGTATCGGTCTTCCAGGCACAATCGATAACGATATCGCGGGTACTGACTACACAATCGGTTACCTAACAGCGCTTAACACTGTTATTGATTCAATTGACCGTCTACGTGACACGTCTTCTTCTCACCAACGTATTTCTATTGTTGAAATCATGGGCCGTCACTGTGGTGATCTTACGCTTATGTCAGCAATCGCGGGTGGTTGTGAGTACATCATTACTCCAGAGACTGGCCTAGATAAAGAACAGCTTATCAGCAACATCCAAGATGGCATTGCGAAAGGTAAGAAGCACGCAATCATCGCTCTAACTGAGCTAATGATGGATGCTAACGAACTGGCTAAAGAGATTGAATCTTCAACAGGTCGTGAAACTCGTGCAACGGTTCTTGGTCACATCCAACGTGGTGGTCGTCCTACTGCATTTGACCGTGTATTGGCTTCTCGCATGGGTAACTACGCTGTTCACCTTCTTCAAGAAGGTCACGGTGGTCGTTGTGTGGGTATCGAGAAAGAAGAACTTGTTCACCACGACATCATCGATTGTATCGAGAACATGCAGAACCCAGACCGTTCTGAGCTGTTCCGCGTTGCAGAAGAGTTGTTCTAAGCCACGCTTAGCGTTCGCTTAAAGAATTTAAAAACCGCTGATTATTCAGCGGTTTTTTTGTGCCTGCCGTTCTTTAGATTCATTGTAAAATCCCCTCCTAGCCTCCCCTTATGTCAGGTTTCTAGATCCCTTTAGCTTTCATTGGAAAGGGGAGGAACCGTTCCGTAGTTGTTGGAGCATATACCGACTACAACAAATTTTAGCGATTAACGTAAGCTTTCCTATTAGCGATTTATTGAACATTTTATGGTTTCAGTAAGCCTAGGAACCTAAGTGAACAAAGAAAGTTCTCCCCCTTTACCTTAGATCGGCAGGGTAATCGAAAATGTTGAAATAAGGGGGAGTTAGAGGGGGATGTGTACACAGAAGTTTATTTGGGGATTGAATTCATGATTTTCACCAAAACTTCTTCAAGATTCTGATTAACTTCATTATTGGTAAAGCGAAGCACCTTGATTCCAATCTTGTTTAAGTCTCGTGTACGCTGATGATCGTAAGCCTGTGCTTGTTCTGAAAAGTGGCTATTACCATCTATCTCAATGGCCAGTTTTAGTTCACAGCTGAAGAAATCCACGACGTACTTTCCGATGCTATGTTGTCTGCGAAACTTAATACCAAGCTGCTTGTTCCGTATATAAAACCATAGCTTGCGTTCTGGTTGAGGCATGTTGTTTCGGAGCTGTTTTCGAAATGTGTTTAGATGAGCTTGTGTATAAATCTTCATAACGCAGTCTAATAAACCGGAATGTTATTAAGTTACAAAGAGCTCAGTGCAAAAAAGAGGTTGGGAGTGGCGGTTTTCGAGCGAGATCAAAAAAGGCCAACCTAAGTTGACCTTTCATTTAATTTAAACGGTGAAGTTTAAATTAAGCTTTTGCTTCAGCTGCTGCTTTAGCGATAGCTGCGAAGCTTTTCGCGTCTAGAGCTGCGCCGCCAACTAGAGCACCGTCGATGTCTGGTTGTGCGAAGTAAGCTGCTGCGTTTTCTGGCTTAACAGAACCGCCGTATTGGATAACAACTTTCTTAGCAACTTCTTCAGATTTCTCTGCGATGTGTGCACGGATTTGAGCGTGGATGCGCTGTGCATCTTCAGCTGTAGCTGCTTTACCAGTACCGATAGCCCAGATTGGTTCGTAAGCGATGATAGCGCCTTCAAGAGCTTCAACACCTTGAGTGTTGATAACAGCGTCAAGTTGACGAGCACATACTGCAACAGTTTCGCCTGCTTCGTTTTGTGCTTCAGATTCACCGATACAAAGAACTGGAGTTAGGCCGTTCTCTTTTAGGAATGCGAATTTCTTAGCTACGAACTCATCTGATTCGTTGTGGTATTCACGACGCTCAGAGTGACCGATGATGATGTGAGATGCGCCGAACTCTTTAAGCATTGCTGGAGACATGTCGCCAGTGAATGCACCGCTGTTGTTTAGGTCAGAGTTTTGAGCACCTAGGATGATCGCGCTGCCCGCTTCAGTAAGCGTACGCTCAGCAAGATCAACGAAAAGTGCTGGTGGAGCAACTGCTACGTCTACGCCTGTTACGCCTTCAAGTTCAGCGTTAAGACCGTTTAGTAGATCAACAACCATTTCTTTGCTGCCGTTTAGTTTCCAGTTACCCATAACTACAGGATGACGCATAGGAATATCTCCAAAGTATTTAAATAAATCGAATGTAAAAAAGTAAACTTTATTACGAAATAATATAACAGATTAATATCAACAGATCATGACTGTGGTCATGACTTTCTTGGATCTTACTCAATGGTCAGAGTAGATTTTGAGCATATATCAGTGATCCGGCAGACAGAATAATAGCTAACTTCTCGGATTTTTCATCGTTAGTTGTTATTAAGGGACAAACGATTGCGTTAACAACAGGAAGTAACAATGCCGAATCTAGTTCTAGAGTACTCCAATTCAGTGGATGAGCGAGTAAATATCCAAGGCTTACTGGAAGATCTCCACCAAGTCGCTCTCACATGTGGCTTGTTTGATGTGCCATCAGTGAAATCTCGTTCACTGCGTTGCCATAATTGGTTGGTCGGTGATGAGGAAGATAGTGTAGACTTTATTCATATCAGCTTTGAGTTACTTTCGGGACGAACGGAAGAGCAAAAGCGAGAATTGTCACGATCGTTAATGCAGATCCTGCAAGAACAAGCAAGTCATGTAAGAAGCTTAACGGTGAATATTCGTGATATGGATAAAAGTTGCTTTCAAAAAGTAATAAACTAACCATTGCTGCTGACTTTTAGCGGCGTATAAATTTGAGTATTTAAGATGTCGATGAAAGAATTACTGCTCTCTTTCAAGGGGAGAATTGGTCGTAAGACTTACTGGATTTGGAATGTTTTCTACTACATAGCGATTACCGGTTTTGCTTCAGGTATCTCTGTGTTGTTCCCTGCTTACTCTTATATCCTGCTACCAATCATCCTATTGATGCTTGTGATCCCAGACCTTGCGGTAACCGCTAAGCGCTGGCACGACCGCAATAAGTCTAATTACTGGCTACTATTGAATGTGCCATTAGTATTGGGTCGTTTAGCTTCGCCAATGGTTGCAACGACGACAGAGCCGGTATCGGCAATTCATATGGCGGCAACCGTCGCGGCATTAGTGTGTGGTTTCTGGATTCTGATTGAGTGTGGTTTGTTGAAAGGTACAGAAGGCCGTAATGACTACGGCGAAGACCCATGTAAATATTGAACAGCGAACCAATAAGAAGGGGGCATTACGCTCCCTTTTTCTTTTTAGTGCTTTGCTAATTTCAGTACATTTTAGGTTCGGTATTCGGCTTAAAAGGCACGACATTTTCAGGCAGAGATTCTTCAAAGCCGCAGCGCCCTTCGAGTGCATCTTGGAACTTACAGACCTGACAGCGCAGCTCTTGCATGAGTACGACATTGGCGTGGTGTGGGTTTTTACAACGGCTAACCACTAAGTCGATGTGACTTTGCTGCGCACGAAGTCGGTCTTGCATCACGTCTGAAGCCGAACAAATCATCTGTTCGCACATCTCGTGTTTGAATTGATTGAATGCTTTCGGGTCGCTTTTCGCGAGTTGGACAAGTTCATCAAAGGGTGGCAGTTTTTGAGCGGGTTGTGGATGCGCCATCATTCCTTCCTTAGCATTAAGCGTGTTTCATATGCTCTAAGCTTAAGAAAGAAATCTGTACAAATTTTAATCTATTTGTATTTTCTCAATATTGAGACGGTATTAGCCGATTACCTTTGCAATCAAAGGGCGGGTGTTAAGGTGTAAGTGCAGCGTCGTTCGCCAGCAATGATGTGCTCTGTACGGCTCACGTGACACTCATCTTTTAGTAACTCAGTAAACACGTTGAGCTCAGATTGGCACAGGCTAGGGCAGCGAGTTGCAGCCTTACAGATAGGGCAGTGGTTCTCAATCAAGATGTAGTGATCATCATGCTCTTGAAGCTCAGCCATGTAGCCTTCGTCTTCACGAAGCTGGGTGAGTTTTTTAAGCTTGCTGATGAGTGAATCACAGCCAGACAGCGCAGTTTGATACTGCTTAAGAGTGTGTTGTTCACGCTCGGCAGCAACCTTAGCCAGCCCTTCTTTACCAAATAGATTCTCGACAGCATCAATCACTTGAATGGTGAGTTCACCATGTCGGTCTGAAAATTGGTTATGACCTTGTTGAGTCAGGGACCAGTGGCGAGTCGGGCGACCCACTTTCACTTTCACATCATGAAACGCAAGAATACCGTCATCTTCCAGGCTTTGCAGATGTTGCCTTGCCCCCATTGTCGTCATGCCAAATTCTTCTGACAGTTGTTTCGCGGTTACCGCGCCTTGACGCTTAATGGTCTGTAAGATTCTGTCGCTTGTTTTCATACTATCCCTACCTAATGAACCTTACTATTATGAGGCAAGGTGTTTATAAAGCAAACCATTTACTATATTGATGATAATTTACTCTATAGATAGCGTTTTACTCTATTGGCTGCCATGGTCAGATTCTGGTGCGCTAATAAAACAAAAGGCTGATACTAGGTATCAGCCTTGGAATATTCTGTTTCACCGAATTTAGGCTTACAGGATATGACCTACTACTTCTGGATCTTTACGCTCTAGGTAGTGGATAGATTTGATGCGGCGAATTGTACGGCAGCGGCCACGGATCAGCAGGGTTTCTGTGGTTGCGATATTACCTTGACGAGAAATACCTTCTAGCAAGTCACCCTTAGTGATGCCTGTTGCTGAGAATACAACGTTGTCGCTGCGTGCCATGTCTTCCATCTTCAACACGATATCCGCCGTTACGCCCATTTCTGCGCAGCGCTCAAGTTCAAGTTCACCGTGCTTGCGGTTCTCTTCTGTGTCGCCTTTCACTTCGTGGCGAGGTAGAAGACGACCGTGCATGTCGCCGTCGAGTGCGCGAATTACCGCCGCCGAGACCACACCTTCAGGTGCGCCGCCGATGCAGTACATGACGTCTACTTCACTGTCTGGCATACAGGTTAAGATAGAAGCCGCAACATCACCGTCTGGCACAGCAAATACACGAACGCCCATTGCTTGCATGTCGGCGATGACTTGATCATGACGAGGCTTAGCAAGCGTGGTTACGACTAGAGTATCAAGTGTTTTACCTAGTGCTTTAGCGATGTTTTCTAGGTTTTCTGTTAGTGGCAGTTCTAGGTCAATCACGCCTTTAGCGCCAGGGCCAACAACCAACTTTTCCATGTACATATCAGGCGCTTTAAGGAAGCTGCCTTTTTCGCCCGCAGCCAATACAGCCAATGCATTTGATTGGCCCATTGCTGTCATGCGTGTCCCTTCAATTGGGTCAACTGCGATGTCGACAGCGTCGCCGCCCACACCTACGTTTTCGCCGATGTATAGCATAGGTGCATCATCGATTTCACCTTCGCCGATAACAATCTCACCGCTAATTTCGGTTTTGTTTAATAGGCTACGCATTACTTCTACAGCAGCGCCATCTGCAGCGTTTTTATCGCCACGGCCAAGCCACTTGTAACCAGCTAGTGCTGCACCTTCTGTGACACGAGAGAATGACATTGCTAAATCGCGTTTCATGCGGACTCCAAAATTTTCAAAGGGGGAATAGAAATTTCGCGGCGAATTTTACCATATCCCAAAGGAAACGTTTGCCTTTTTGTTTTTTGGAGATTGCTCTCGATCAATTCGCAGTGGAAAACAGTTATTATTCATCAAAATAATCGGTTTGCCGTTGTGGCGGTAATCGTTCACGTCAATATTCGGTAAAAAGTGCTGTTTTTTTCATCGAATGGCGCAAAATATCGAATATATTGAGTGTTTATCCTTGCTCTGCTGAGTAGAATGGGGAAATAAGTGGAGTGAACCTTCACCATCAAACGGATAACTTAAAGGTAGGCCAGAATGTCTTTTGAAGTACTAGAGCAGCTAGAAGCAAAAATTCAAACAGCAGTAGATACAATTGCACTTCTTCAAATGGAAGTGGAAGAGCTTAAAGAAGAGAAACAAGCACTAGCAACAGAAGCTGGTGAGCTTAAAGCAAGCCGTCACGAGCTAGAGCAAAAAACTCAGCAAATGCAGGAAGAGCATTCAGCATGGCAAGATCGCATCCGTAACCTTCTTGGTAAAATGGATGAAGTAGAGTAATCGACTCTTCAGATTTAAAAAAACGCCCGCTACTCAGTAGCGGGCGTTTTTGTTTGTGTTCTTATGATTTGTTTTATTATTTGAAGCTGAGTGAGAGTTACTCGACGTCTTCTTCCTCGACATCCAAATCGAGTTCTACATCTAGAGGTTCGGCAGAAAGAATGATGCCAGTGTTGTCTGCGTAGAGGTAATCTTCAGGTAAGAAGGTCACGCTGCCAAAGTTCACTGGAACGTCTAATTCACCGACACCTTCTTGGCTCGCACCAACAGGGATAGAAGCCAAGGCTTGGATACCTAGGTTCATGTCTTCAAGCTCATCGACTTCACGAACGCACCCGTAAACCACAATCCCTTCCCACTCATTGTCTTCGGCAAGTAGGGCTATCTCAGCATCGATCAGCGCTTTACGTAGTGAGCCGCCCCCATCGATTAACAACACACGCCCCAGACCGTCTTGCTCTAGTACAGAGCGAATCAAAGCGTTGTCTTCAAAACACTTTAATGTCGTGATCTGTCCTGCGAAGGATGCACGTCCACCGAAGTTGCTGAACATTGGCTCCACGACATCAACTTGATCCAAATATATGTCGCACAGTGCTGAAGTGTTGTATTCCATTAGTATACCTTTTGAACAATGAGCTTACTTTGAGTATATCGGCGCTTGATCCCTTTGCAATGATTAGTCTCATTTAACTCAATAGAGTTTGAGCTACGACAACCCCTGCAAACAATAGGTTAGTGACCAGTGAGCATTTCACAATCACGGGCATCATTGGTGCAATTTGCGCTGGCTTTTCGGTTTCCCAAACGGCTTTGCCATGCTTGTAAACAATAATAATGCTCAGCAAAAACGGCAGGCTGATCCAGACCGGCTTTTCTTGAATAAGCAGGTAGATAGCGAAAGACGCAAGGGCGAGGCCAAGCAGAGCAAAATGATAGTGTTTGGCTTTGCGTTGTCCTAGGCGAACCGCCATGGTGCGCTTACCACATTCGCTGTCGTTTTCGATATCACGCATGTTGTTGATATTGAGTACCGCAACCGCCATCAAGCCACAGCCCAATGCCGGAAGGAATAGGCTTGGTTCAACATGGCCAGTGTGCAAGAAGTAAGTCCCTGAAACACCTAATAAACCGAAGAAGATAAATACCGATAAGTCGCCAAGGCCAATATAGCCATAAGGCTTATTACCGACGGTATAAGCGATGGCAGCAACAATGGCTAATATGCCTAACGCAATGAAAGATAAGATACTTTCAATCGAGGTTAAGGCATGAAAAATAAGAATCAGCCCAGCGACCATAGTAAACACGATGTTGAGGATGATCGCTTGCTTCATGGTTTTCGCTGTTACCGCGCCAGATTGCATGGCACGTGTTGGCCCCAGACGATTTTCGTTGTCTGTGCCTTTTACGGCGTCGCCATAGTCATTGGCTAGGTTCGATAAAATCTGTAATAGGGTGGCGGTTAAAAATGCCAGTAGGGCTATCGATAAAGAAAACTGACCACCGGCGAACGCTAAACTACTTCCTGTAAGAATAGAGACAAGTGCGAGAGGCAGAGTTTTTGGTCGTGCGGCATCAAGCCAGATCAGTAGAGATTGTTTCATCGTAGGTCTAATTCTTTGTAAGTCTTCGTTTCATACTGTGATTTGAGTATACGCCCATTTTTCGGGTAATAAAAAGCCCACTCGAAAGTGGGCCTTGAATTCGCTTATTAGCTGCTATTTCTTTGAGATAGAGCAATAAGTTAGAGTTTGGTGTGCTACAGGATGAAGCGGCTTAGGTCTTCGTCTTCAACGAATTCGCCAAGTTTCGATGTTACGTAAGCTTCATCAATCACTAGCTTGCTGCCAGCTTTGTCTGTTGCTTCGAATGAAATCTCATCCATTAGACGCTCCATCACTGTGTGTAGACGACGCGCACCGATGTTCTCAGTGGTTTCGTTTACGCGCCATGCTGCGTCCGCAATCTGGTTGATGCCATCTTCAGTGAACTCAATGTTGACATCTTCTGTTTTCATTAGGGCAATGTATTGCTCTGTTAGAGATGCTTTTGGCTCAGTTAGGATGCGTTTGAAGTCATGTGCTGATAGTGCTTCAAGTTCTACGCGGATTGGTAGACGACCTTGTAGCTCAGGGATCAGGTCAGATGGCTTAGCCACTTGGAATGCGCCTGATGTGATAAACAAGATGTGGTCAGTTTTAACCATACCGTGCTTGGTTGATACTGTGCTGCCTTCGATAAGAGGCAGTAGGTCACGCTGAACACCTTCGCGAGATACATCTGG
This sequence comes from Vibrio sp. 10N.222.55.A1, assembly GCF_041473835.1. NCBI lineage: Bacteria > Pseudomonadati > Pseudomonadota > Gammaproteobacteria > Vibrionales > Vibrionaceae > Vibrio > Vibrio sp. 10N.222.55.A1. The sequence continues at coordinate 67,866 of NZ_JBFRSX010000008.1, forward strand.
GCCTGAACTGTCGCCACGCTTACAGATTTTGTCGATCTCATCGATGAATACGATGCCGTTGTTTTCAGCGTTGAAGATCGCGTTCTCTTTCAGCTCTTCTTGGTTCACAAGCTTCGCAGCTTCTTCTTCCGTCAGTGCTTTGAATGCGTCTTTGATTTTCATCTTACGCTTTTTCTTGGTGTCGCCCGCTAGGTTTTGGAACATGCCTTGCAGCTGGTTTGTCATCTCTTCCATGCCTGGAGGTGACATGATTTCAACGCCCATTTGCGGTGCGGCTACATCAACTTCAATCTCTTTGTCATCTAGCTTACCTTCACGCAGTTTCTTGCGGAAAATCTGACGAGTGTTTGAAGAGGTTGTGTCTTCAGTTGATTGCTCGTTCTGACCCCAAGCATCACGCGCTGGTGGTAGAAGGGCATCAAGAATGCGTTCTTCAGCTTGTTCTTCAGCGCGGTATTGTACTTTTTCCATCGCTTGTTGGTGCGTCATCTTGATCGCAACGTCCGTTAGATCACGGATGATGGTTTCAACTTCTTTACCAACGTAACCCACTTCGGTGAACTTAGTCGCTTCTACCTTGATGAAAGGCGCGTTTGCTAATTTCGCTAGGCGGCGAGCGATTTCAGTTTTACCTACACCCGTTGGGCCAATCATCAGGATGTTTTTTGGTGATACTTCAACACGTAGGCTTTCTTCAAGCTGCATACGGCGCCAGCGGTTACGAAGAGCGATAGCCACTGAGCGCTTAGCGTTGTCTTGGCCGATAATGTGGCGATTGAGTTCGTGAACAATTTCGCGAGGAGTCATCTCAGACATGGTTTTTCCTTAATTCTTTAATCACTGTTGAATACAACGTTATTGATGGAAGCGGTCGTTACTCTGGCTTTGGCAGCTCAACGGTGCTTTCTAGTTCTTCAATAGTGTGGTGATGGTTGGTGAAGACACAGATGTCGCCTGCAATGTTCAGCGACTTCTCTGCGATTTCACGCGCATCTAAATCAGTATTTTCTAATAGTGCAGTAGCGGCTGCTTGAGCGAAGTTTCCGCCCGAACCGATCGCAATCAGGTCGTTCTCAGGTTGAACTACGTCACCGTTACCTGTGATGATCAGTGAAGCGGTCTCATCCGCTACTGCTAACAGTGCTTCTAACTTACGTAGAGCACGGTCGCTTCGCCAATCCTTCGCTAGCTCAACTGCCGCTTTGGTGAGATGGCCTTGGTGCATTTGCAGCTTGCTTTCAAATTTTTCGAATAGCGTGAAAGCATCAGCCGTACCGCCAGCAAAACCGGCCAGTACTTTGTTGTTGTATAGGCGACGTACTTTACGGGCGTTGCCCTTCATTACTGTATTGCCCAGAGATACTTGTCCATCACCCGCGATGACGACTTTATTATTACGACGTACAGATACAATGGTAGTCACGAGTCGACCTCTTTTGATTATTATTTATGGTTACTACTTATATGTGGCTCCACTATCATGAATTCAAGTGCCACTTTTAATAGTATGTCATATCAAAAAAACTAAATGTTACCAGTTATTTCAAATATCCATTACCTGTTGAGCCTATGTGTGGCAAGGGTTGGTGGGTTAATAGTTTGTGATAAATATAAAAAAAGATAAAACAAATTTCTAACGTGAAATGGTTAACACTTTTTGTTTGATTTATAAGGAATGATGTTCACTAATCAGTGGTATTCACTGCATAAGGAGTAGTGTGATGAATAGTGACAATATCAGTTTTTTTAATAGAGATATGGATCTGGATGAGCTGTCTATACTGCATCATCTGATGTATCAGGAGGCGGGCGAGTGTTCAACAGAACATCTAAAAAACTCGGTTAACGTTTTTCTTAAACGTCCATTTCCTAACGTTTTAGCGCACTTGGATTTTTTTGGTTACATCGAGATAAATAAGGAGCAGGTCTACCTGACTGACTTTGGGCTTGAGTACTACGAACAAGTACCTCAGTTTCGTTAAAACGCACTCTTTTGATTAACATACTGGTATTGCTTGTGCGATGAACTATTGAACGCTTTCAAACAGCAATAGGGGGAATCCTCTTCCCCCTATTATATATTGAGTTGATTAAGACCCGTCTTTCCAAATAGCGCAAGGTTCAATTTTCGCTCGTTGCAGCTTATGGCGATCGCGTTCTGCGTCACGCTTCAACTTGTATGGCCCTAAAACCACACGGTACCAGCTACTGCCATCTTTCTTGCGGATCTCACTTGAGATACCTTGGAAGGCAATATCCAACTTACGTGCTTCTGCCTGCGACGAGGTTTTGTAAGCGCCACACTGCATGATGTAAGGGATCTTAGAGATCTGTTGCTCTTTGGCTTTTACTTCAATCTCGCGGCTTGGCAGCGTTTCAACGTAGTCCCACTTCTCTTCAGGAGGCGGCGGAATCACTTTCGCTGGTTTTGGCTTAGGTTTTGGTTTGGTTGCCACAGGCGTTGGTGCAGGCGGCTCAGGATCATTACTCAATAGGTAAAGTCCGTAACCAAAACCACCGGCAAGGAGGATCGCCAAAAGACCACTGCGCCAAGGTTTACGGCGAGGGGCTTGTTTTTTGGTCGGTTTTTTCGTGCCACGACCGCGCTTTACATAATCTCTATTAGCCACAAGACAATTCAATAGTTGCTGATTCTGCCCTCATGGTAATCCAGATTGCGCGAGGATAATAGTGCAGAAATGGAAGCGGCACATCAAAATGTGCCGCAGATTTATAAGGGTATTTCTAAGGGTTATATTCGAGGTGGCGCTGTACTGCCTCGAACCACTAATTTAGCTTCAAGCAGACGCGAACCTGCTTGCACATCGTTGCCTTTTAATAGATCAAGCATCATCAACATCGCTTGGCGTCCAATCTCATAACGAGGCTGAGAAATGGTGGTTAGCGGTGGATCGCAGTATTGAGCGAATTGGATGTCATCGAAGCCGACAATCGATAGGTCTTGAGGAACGCGCAAGCCCAGCTTCTTCGTTTCTTGAATCGCACCAATCGCCATCGCATCGTTGTGACAGAAGATAGCTGTAGGTTGTTCAGGAAGTGCCAGTAATTGACGAACCGCTTGAGCGCCCGCTTCAAAGGTGAAGTCACCGACCGTGCTATAGGCTGGATTCATTGAGACTCCGGCGCGACGCAGCGCTTGCTGGTAGCCTTGTTGGCGGAACTTACACAGTGTTGCCGATACTGGTCCTGAAATTTGAGCAATACGCTTATGACCTAACTGAGCTAGGTAGTTCACCGCTTCAAAGGCAGAGGTCAGGTTATCGATGTGTACCGTAGGCAGTTCAAGCTCAGGGGCAAACTCACACGCCATTACCATCGGCGGTAAATTCTTTTGTTCAGGTTTGCTGACATCAAACGGATGGTCAGTACCCAGCAGCAACATGCCGTCGGCTTGTTTGGTGAAAACTAAGTTAACAAACGAAGACTCGCGCTTCTTTTGCTGGCCGCTATCACCCAGTAGAACAAGGTAATCATTTTCTACTGCGGCATCTTCGATACCACGAATGATCTCGGCGAAATAAGGGTCACAGATATCAGGAACAATAGTGATGATGGTTTTTGATTCGTTGCGACGTAAGTTTCTAGCTAATGTATTGGGTGAGTATCCAGCTTCAAGTACTGCTGTTTCCACTCGTTTGCGAGTCGAAACTGAGACTTTCTCAGGGTTCATCAATGCACGTGATACCGTGGCTGTTGAGACGCCTGCTAGCTGGGCAACATCCTTCATTGTCGCCATAAATTAAACCCTCTTTTAAGTTCCTTTGCCGCCTAAGCATCTAAGGCGTGAATAATAAATGTAATCGAATAGATATTATGAAAGTGTTGCTAACACTTTTTTTATTGCAATATTTTATTCGTTTAATCCGTGTAAAGTTACGGCTAGATTAACAAAAATCACATGACTAGTGTGAAGTTGCTCACGAGAAATATGAAATATTTGTGAACAAACTTATCATTAGTTTTAACCCAAGTGGGTTTAACTCAAATCTTGCGGCTCAATATCGAGTGACCAGCGAACTTTTTTCGCAGCGGGTAACATATTGATGGCCGGCTTGGCACTCATTAATAGCTTCTGCATTAACGAGCGGGTCTGAGTTTGTAAGATTAACTGCCAGCGCGATTTGCCCGCTCGCTTAGCCAGCGGAGCCGGAGTTGGTCCTAACACCATGCAATATTGATCAAACAGCGGGTGCGATTCCAATGTGTGACGAACCTGACGCAAGAACTCTTCCACCAAGCGTGTGTCATTGGTTTCTGCTCTAAACAGTGTCATAAAGGTATAAGGCGGTAACATTGCCTGCTTACGTTCTGCCAGCGCCGTCTGAGCAAAATGGTTGTAGTCTTTGTGTAGCAAGGCTTGCAGCAACCCATGTTCTGGGTGGTGAGTCTGTAAGATCACCTCACCGGGTTTGCTTGCTCGTCCTGCTCGTCCCGCGACTTGGATGAATAGCTGGGCAAGACGTTCAGACGCTCGGAAGTCACTGCTATATAAAGAGCCATCCACATCTAATAACGCCACAAGTGTCACGTCAGGGAAATGGTGACCCTTAGCGAGCATCTGCGTGCCGATAAGAATTTGGAATTCACCCTTACGAATCGACTCGAGTGCGCTTTCTAAGCTGCCTTTACGGCGGGTGCTGTCGCGGTCAATACGAATGGTTTTGTATTCAGGGAATAGTTGACCAAGTTGAGCTTCTAACTGCTCGGTCCCTACACCCACTGTCACTAAGTTTGCAGATCCACAGCCTTGGCAATTGTGCACGATATGCTGCTGAGAACCACAGTGGTGGCAGCGCATCTCATTGCTGTATTGGTGATAGGTGTAGTAAGCATCGCAACGTTTACACTCGGCTGTCCAACCACAATCGTGACACATCAATGCGGGAGAAAAACCTCGGCGATTGAGGAATAGCATCACTTGGTTGCCAGCTTTGAGGTGTCTTTGCATCTCTGCAATTAACGACGCAGACAAACCACTTTCTAGATATTCACCTTTAACGTCCAACACCTTATTGGTGGTCGGCAGTGCGACACCCGCACGTGAAGTCAGGGTGAGATAACTGTATTTGCCGATCTGAGCGTTGTGCAGCGTCTCAAAGGCCGGAGTCGCCGAGCCTAACACAACTGGAATCTGCGCTTTGTGCGCACGCATGATCGCCACATCACGAGCGTGGTAGCGCAGGCTATCTTGCTGTTTATAAGACGCGTCGTGTTCTTCATCGACAATGATAATACCTAGGTCAGCAAACGGCGTGAACAGAGCCGAACGGGTACCAATCACGATGCCCGCTATTTTATCGCGCGCCGATAACCAAGCATTCAGTCGCTCAGAATCGTTTAAACCTGAGTGGATAACCTCAACAGGTACATTAAAGCGTCGCTTAAAGCGGTTAATCGTTTGAGGGGTGAGGCCAATCTCGGGCACGAGCACTAACGCTTGTTTACCTTGGTCGAGAATCGGCTTAATCATATTAAGGTAAACCTCGGTCTTACCTGAGCCAGTAACGCCCTCTAACAGGAAGCAACCAAAGTCGGTTTGGCTATTTACGGTCGCAATCGCGATGGCTTGTTCGGCATTGAGCTTAGGCTTGTCTTGGTCGTTTTCAAGATCAACTGGCCACGGCTGACGCGTTGGCTTTTTCTCTACCGATTCAATCCAGCCTTTCTCTTCTAGCGTTTTGAGTACGGCGCTGCCAACTTCTTCATCAATGAACTCTTGATGAGGAACCGGGCCGTGTTCAAGCATGTGCATCACTTTGGCTTGCTTGACCGCGCGACCAAAACCTTGCATCAGTTGGTCTTTGCCTGATGGCGTTAACTGCCACTCAACCAGCGTCGCGAAGTCGGCGGCTTTGCCTTTTCTTAGAGCGCTCGGAAGGGCGTTAACAAAGGTTTCGCCAAGAGGGTACTGATAAAACTGACTGCACCACATTAATAGTGAATAGACAGATTCCGGCCAAACAGGCTGATTATCTAACAAGGCTTTAATCGGTTTGAGCTTGTCTAGCTCGAATTCAGATTCGTTAACCAGAGCCGTGACAATGCCGGTTAAGGTTTGTCGTCCAAAAGGCACAGAGACTCGTCCACCAATAATCGGAAATAGGTGGTTTGGAATCTTGTAATCGAACTGCTTGTCGAGTGGAACCGGCAGTGCCACACGGGCAATCATTGGACGCATAAAGGGACGGCTTTATCTGAGTTGACGAGAGCGAACAGTCTAAAGGATAAGGCGGTTAAATTCGAGAAGCAGTTTGGATGAAGGTGGCGAGTTAGCGTATACCGACAACGACAGCCCGAAATCTCAGGCCGATAAAGGAAATAAAGAGAGAATTGGTGAAAAATGTATCAAATCGGTTGATCCTGCTTTATAGATTCATTACTATACTGCGCCTTAAAGGTATGGCTTCATCACTCTTTTGTGTCGATGCGGTGTCTTTATTTCTTTTTTAAACTACGTGTGGTGTGCGGCTTAGAATCGTATAGCGACACGGCCTACTTGAGGTTATCCCATGAAAGCTGGAATCCACCCAGAATACAAAGCAGTTACTGCAACTTGTTCTTGCGGCAACACATTTGAGTTCAACTCAACGCTAGCAAAAGAATCAATCCACCTAGACGTATGTGACAAATGTCACCCGTTCTACACTGGTAAGCAACGTATCGTAGATACTGGCGGCCGTGTTGATCGCTTCAACAAGCGTTTCGGTGCTCTTTCTAGCAAGAAGTAATTCTCGCTATTTAGACATGAAAAAGGACACTTCGGTGTCCTTTTTTGTTGCCTGCAATTTGAGAAAGCACTGACTTTCATTCAAGCTTCAATCCCGTCTAACGATAAGTTGCCTACCTTTTTATTGCAGGGTAATTCCTTGCGTATCTCTCTGCACCAAAATTCAGCACGAAAGTTCAACAAGCGATAGTAATTTCAACTGCTCACTGGTCTTATTAGTAGTGAAATCTCGTTTTTTAATGAGACAGAGGCTTCAACCACCTAGGAACTTTGAAGTACATCCATTAACATGAACAAGATCCCCCAAATAATAATATCCTAGGAACCTACACCTATGTCTGAAGACAGCAGCCAAGCTCAATCCTCTCAAGAATTATCACCTCAAGAACAATTCCGTCAGCAAGCTCTTGATTACCATGAGTTCCCAATTCCAGGCAAAATTGCCGTAGAACTGACGAAGCCTGCAAACTCTGCAGAAGACCTAGCACTTGCATACAGCCCAGGCGTGGCTGAGCCTGTTCGCGAGATCGCACAGAACGTTGATAACGTTTATAAGTACACAGGTAAAGGCAACATGGTTGCAGTTATCTCTAACGGTACAGCGATTCTTGGCCTAGGTAACCTTGGCCCTATTGCTTCTAAACCTGTTATGGAAGGCAAAGCGCTCCTGTTTAAGCGTTTTGCTGGTTTAGATTCTATCGATATTGAAGTAAAACACCGCACAATCGATGAGTTCGTTGATACAGTTGCGAATATCGCAGATACATTCGGCGGTATTAACCTGGAAGACATCAAAGCACCAGACTGTTTTGAGATTGAACGTCGCCTGATTGAACGTTGTGATGTTCCGGTATTCCACGATGACCAACACGGTACTGCGATTGTAACGGCAGCGGGTATGCTGAATGCGATCGAGCTTCAAGGTAAGAAACTTGAAGAGTGTAAGATCGTTTGTTTAGGTGCTGGCGCAGCGGCGGTTGCTTGTATGGAACTACTGATTAAGTGTGGCGCTCAGCGTGAAAAAATCTACATGCTTGACCGTAAAGGTGTGATCCATACTCGTCGTGATGACCTAAACGAATACAAAGAGCTGTTCGCAAATAACACTGATAAGCGTACGCTTGAAGATGTTATCGAAGGCGCTGACCTGTTCTTGGGTGTATCGGGGCCGAATCTACTGCCTGCTGAAGCACTAACGCTGATGGCTGATAAGCCTGTTGTGTTTGCATGTTCAAACCCAGATCCAGAGATCAAGCCTGAGCTTGCACACGAAGTTCGTTCTGACCTAATCATGGGTACAGGCCGCAGTGATTACCCTAACCAAGTAAACAACGTACTTTGTTTCCCATTCATTTTCCGTGGTGCACTAGACGTGCGTGCGAGCGAAATTAATGACGAAATGAAGCTAGCGGCGGTTAAAGCGATTCGTGAACTGGCGAAAGAAGAAGTTCCAGCTGAAGTACTAGCAGCTGCGGGCGAGACTGCACTGGAGTTCGGTAAGGGTTACATCATTCCTAAGCCAATGGACCCACGTCTACTTCCTCGCGTAGCACGAGCAGTTGCGGAAGCGGCTGTTGAATCTGGCGTAGCTCGTATCGAGATGCCTGCTAACTATATGGCTTAATAGCTGTTGCTCTATTGAGCCAAAAAGAATAATAAAAAACCGACTCATCTGGAGTCGGTTTTTTTATGTCTATCATTCACAGCGCAATCATAAAAAGCTATGCGCGATGTGATAAATAAGGTTCAGCTAGAGCGAATCAATAATGAAGGCAGTGACTGAGTTGTTTTTATTCTTCGTCAAACGCTTCGAACTCGATACCCATCTCTGTCATCAGCTTTTTCACTTCAGCAGGAATATCGTCTGGGCGGTCTTTACGAAGGTCTTCATCCGTTGGTAGTGGTTGGCCTGTGTACGCATGTAGAAAGGCTTCGCACAGTAGCTCACTGTTTGTTGCATGGCGTAGGTTATTAATCTGGCGGCGAGTACGCTCGTCAGTAAGAACCTTTAACACTTTTAGAGGGATAGAAACTGTAATTTTCTTTACTTGTTCGCTTTTCTTTCCATGCTCAGCATATGGGCTTATGTATTCACCATTCCAGTCGGCCATTGCGTACCTTCATCACTTTAGTTGTTAGAATAAATTAATAGTGGTGATTTTAGCGGGATTTACTGCCATAAGCAAAGACATATAGACGTCTAGAAGTGTTGACGTCTCACGTTTATGAAAGTAAAGTGAATAACATATATCTAACACAGCCGTAAAATGCCGACAAGCCGCTGTGATTCTCAGACGCAAAACTTGTAAGGAAGCACCTATGAGCAGCCGGAAGCCAGCAACAATCGCAGTACGTACTGGTATCGAGTCAGACACGCAACACCATGCCGTTGTCCCACCCATTTATCTTTCGACTAACTATGGGTTTCCCGCTTTTGGTGAAGTGCCAAAGTACGATTACACCCGTTCTGGTAACCCAAACCGCGGTTTATTAGAGACGGCACTGTTTGAGCTTGAATCAGGCAAAGGCGCGGTTGTGACTAACTGTGGTACTTCGGCGCTTAACTTATGGGTTTCGGCTTTCTTAGGCGGCGATGATCTTATTATTGCACCGCACGATTGCTACGGCGGTACTTACCGTCTGTTTAACACTCGCTCGCTAAAAGGTGACTTCAAAGTTCTGTTCGTTGATCAATCGGATCAAGCAGCGCTGGATGCGGCGCTCGCGCTTAAGCCAAAGTTGATCTTAATTGAAACCCCATCGAATCCACTGGTTCGCGTGGTTGATATTGCAGAAACTTGCCGTAAAGCGAAAGAGGTTGGTGCTCTGGTTGCTGTCGACAACACGTTTTTGACACCTGTGTTCCAAAAGCCTTTAGAGCTGGGTGCTGATTTTGTTATCCACTCAACCACTAAGTACATCAATGGACACTCAGATGTTATTGGTGGCGTTGTGGTCACTAAGACAGAAGAACACGCTGAAGAGTTAGCATGGTGGGGCAACTGTATTGGTGCGACCGGCACACCATTTGATAGCTACATGACTTTACGTGGTATTCGTACGCTAGGTGCGCGTATGCGAGTTCACGAAGAAAGCTCACGTGAAATTCTAGCGTCTCTGCAGCAACAAGATCTTGTTGGCACTATTTACCACCCAAGCCTTCCTGAACATCCGGGTCATGATATCGCGAAGAAACAGCAATCGGGCTTTGGTTCCATGCTCAGTTTTGAGTTTGCGGGCTCATTCGAGGCGCTTAAATACTTTGTTGATAAGTTAGAGCTGTTTTCTTTGGCAGAATCATTGGGCGGTGTTGAAAGCCTGATTTGTCACCCTGCGTCGATGACTCACCGCGCGATGGGTGAAGAAGCCTTAGCAGAAGCGGGTGTTTCTCAGCAACTACTGCGTCTATCTGTTGGCCTTGAAGATGCAGAAGACCTAATCGATGACCTCAAGCAAGCGTTTGAAAGAACACAGCGCTTTATCGCTGAAGGGGAGGGTTAATAATGGCAACCTTTCGCCAGCTACATAAATTTGGTGGCAGCAGTTTAGCGAATCCTGAATGTTACCAACGCGTGGTCAACATTCTTAGAGAATACTCATCAGCATCTGATTTGGTGGTGGTATCGGCAGCAGGCAAAACAACCAACCGTTTGATTGAATTTGTTGAAGCGCTCGACAAAGATGGTCGTATTGCCCATGAATGCCTACAAGCACTTCGTCAGTTCCAACTCGATCTGATTGAAGCACTGCTTGAGGGTGAATCAGCCGCACAACTTACTTCAACCATTCAACAAGAATTTACCGCTTTGGGTGAGCTAACGGCTCCCTTGAGCGAAGCACAAAAAGCAAAAGTGCTTGGACACGGTGAGGTTTGGTCTTCACGTCTACTCGCGGCTTTGTTGTGCCAGCATGATTTACAAGCCGTTGCTCAAGATGCGCGTGCTTTTTTACGTGCAGAAGTGGGCGCTCAGCCTGAAGTCGACCGCGCACGTTCTTACCCTCTGATCAAAGAAGCCTTGGCGCAGCATGCACATTGCCGCGTGGTGATTACGGGCTTTATGGCTCAGAACTGCGAGGGTGAAACGGTATTGCTTGGCCGTAACGGTTCGGATTACTCAGCAACCGTGATTGGTGCTTTGGCTGAAGTTGAACGCGTGACGATTTGGAGTGATGTGGCAGGCGTTTACAGCGCTGACCCTCGTCTGGTTTCAGATGCGTGTCTATTGCCTCTACTTCGCCTTGATGAAGCCAGCGAATTGGCTCGTCTTGCCGCTCCAGTGCTTCACAGCCGAACGCTACAGCCTGTGGCTCAAAGTGCGATGGATCTCAGCTTACGCTGCAGCTATCAGCCGGAGGCGGGCTCTACACAGATCGAGCGTGTACTGGCATCGGGTCGTGGCGCAAAAATCATTACCTCTTTGGATGAAGTGCTTATCGTGCAACTGACCTTTGGTCACGGCCATGATTTCGACCGTCTAGAGAGTGAAGTGCTTGAAGGGCTTAAGCGTGCTCAACTTGAGCCGCTTGCTTATGAGCTTGAACCGGATCAACACTGTTTGCGTCTTGCCTACACAGAAGAGATCGCTGGTGGTGCATTAGAATATCTCCAAGACCATGCGATTGAAGCTGAGATTAAGCTAAAAGAAGGTTTCTCTCTGATTGCTGCAGTGGGTGCGGGTGTGACTAAGAACCCTAATCATTGCTACGGTTTCTACCAGCAGCTTAAGAGCTCGCCGGTTGAGTTCATCTCAGAAGCGAACTCAGGCTTAAGCTTGGTGGCTGTGATTCGTAAGAGTGAAACATCAAGTCTAGTGAAAGGCATTCATTCTCAACTGTTCCAAGCGCAGAAGCGTGTTGCGATTGCCTTGTGTGGTAAGGGCAATATTGGTTCAAGCTGGTTAAGCCTGTTTGCTGAGCAAAAAGCGGAACTTGAAAAGCGCCGTGGAATGAACTTTGAATTGGTTGCCGTGGTTGATAGCCAAACCTATTGGTTCGACGATCAAGGCATTGATGCGACTTCGGTAGGTAAGCGCTTTGACGACGAAGCTATTGCTAACAATGGTAACGACTGGTTAGAGCGTTTGGGCTCTATTCAAGGTTATGACGAAGCAGTGGTTCTGGATGTGACTGCGAGCCCAGTGCTTGCAGCAAAGTATCTGCAAATCGCACAACAAGGTATTCACCTAATCTCGGCGAACAAGGTGGCAGGTTCTGCATCGAGCGAGTATTACCATCAAGTACAAGATGCTTTCGCTAAGATCAGCCGTCATTGGTTGTACAACGCGACAGTGGGTGCTGGATTGCCGATTAACCACACGGTACGTGACCTACGTGAAAGTGGCGATGACATCATTGCGTTGTCTGGCATTTTCTCGGGCACGTTGTCTTGGTTGTTCCAACAGTTTGATGGCACCGTGCCGTTCAGCGAGTTGGTTGACTTAGCATGGCAACAAGGCCTTACGGAACCTGACCCTCGTGCTGACCTAGATGGCTCAGACGTGATGCGTAAGCTGGTGATTCTGGCGCGTGAATCTGGTTTGGATATCGAACCTGAAAACGTAAAAGTGGAATCGCTCGTACCTGCAGAGCTGCAAGATCTATCTGTGGATGACTTCTTCGACAAAGCTTCTGTACTGAGCGAAGAGCTGGCTGAGCGTTTAGAGAAAGCGCACTCTCAACAGAAAGTTCTGCGTTACGTAGCGCGTTTGGAGAAGAACGGTAAGGCAACCGTAGGCGTTGAAGCACTGTCTAAAGAACATGCTCTGGCGAACTTGTTGCCTTGCGACAACATCTTTGCGATTGAGAGCAAATGGTACAAAGATAATCCATTGGTTATTCGTGGCCCAGGTGCCGGTCGTGAAGTAACGGCAGGTGCAATTCAATCTGATTTAAACAGAATGTCTAGCCTGTTCTGATACTCAGATCGGTTGGTTTAGTGTCTAAATGGCATACTATTCACTAAGATAAATAAGGCTGAAAGCACGATGTGTTTTTCAGCCTTTTTTCTACATTATTTCTGCTTTGCGACCCATCTAACGACTTGAGTTTTACTCACGATCTACTTGAGAAAAATTCATAATGGATCTGTTGACATTAAATCGTATTCAATACATTCTACAGACATATAGACGTCTAAACGTCGTTTAAGGATTTGAGTTTTTAGTGGTTGCTTTTGCCACAGGGAGAGTAAAATGGGATACACACACGCTAGTCATATCGACGCTTTAAATCAGAATATCGCTGAGCTTTCTGACAACATCAATGTGTCATTTGAGTTTTTTCCACCGAGCAGTGAGAAGATGGAAGAGACCCTGTGGAACTCTGTTCACCGCCTTAAAACACTTCAACCAAAATTTGTATCGGTAACTTACGGTGCAAACTCGGGTGAACGTGACCGTACCCACTCAATCATTAAAGAAATTAAAAACCAAACCGGCCTAGTGGCTGCACCGCACCTAACGTGTATTGATGCAAGCCGTGAAGAGCTGATTCAAATTGCCGACGATTACTGGGCAAATGGTATCGAGAGTATTGTTGCGCTACGTGGTGATATTCCAGCAGGCGGCGGCGCGCCAGAGATGTACGCATCTGACCTAGTCGAGCTACTTAAATCTCGCCACGATTTTGATATCTCAGTAGCGGCATTCCCTGAGGTTCACCCTGAAGCAAAAAGCGCTCAATCTGATCTTATTAACCTAAAGCGTAAAGTGGATGCGGGTGCCAACCGTGCCATCACTCAGTTCTTCTTTGATGTAGAGAGCTACCTACGCTTTCGTGACCGCTGTGTAGCGGCTGGCGTTGATGTTGAGATTGTACCGGGCATTCTGCCGGTTTCTAACTTCAAGCAAGCATCTCGCTTTGCTGCGATGAACAACGTAAAAGTACCGGGCTGGATGGCGAAGCAGTTTGAAGGTTTGGATGATGATCCAACGACTCGTCAGCTTGTTGGTGCTAGCCAAGCAATTGATATGGTTCGTACACTGAGCCGTGAAGGTGTGAAAGATTTCCACTTCTACACGCTAAACCGTGCAGAAATGACTTATGCACTTTGCCATACGCTAGGTGTTCGTCCGCAAGTCGCTGCGCTGTAAGAAAAGTCTAAGAAGTAAAGCCTAAGCACTTGTAAAAAGCCTCTGGCAGTAACATTTCAAATCCTATAGATACAAAAAAGGCTTGGACTCATAGAGTTCAAGCCTTTTGCTTTTCTAGCTTAACTTAAGCTAGAGCGCCAAGTTCAAGCAGTACTTCTTCAGCCCATACAATCCATGCTTCACGGATAAGTAGGTTACGACGAAGTGTTAGACGCTCAAGGCGTGCTTGCTTGTCTAGTGTCGATGGCGTTGCGTAGTAAGCTGCTTCGATTTCACGGTAGTGAGAAACCAGTTTGCGAGACTCTTCTACTAGCTCAGCAAGTTGTACACGGTAAGCGTCAGAAGGTTGTACAGCACAAGCCATTAGCTTAGCTGAGAACTCGTCACGAACGGTTGGGTGTGCAGTTGGTTGTTCAAACCATTCACCTAGCGCGCCACGGCCAGCATCAGTGATAGAGTAAACTTTACGATCAGGTTTGCCTTCTTGAGGCTCAAGCACGCAAGTTACCTGGTCGTTCTGAGCCATTTTATTTAGCTCGCGGTAAACTTGTTGATGGCTAGCTTTCCAGAAGTAACCAATGCTTGCGGAGAATTCTTTTGTGATATCGTAACCAGTAGCATCGCGTGTACTTAAAACGGTTAGAATTACGTGTGGTAATGACATGTCTGAAATCCAAATGGTAAACAGTAAACAAATACTTAAACAACAAGTGTGCTTCTAATGGCACGTTATATTGGTTATGTCTAAGTAGCACCAACTCATCGGTTGGTTATGTCACCTTACAAAGCCGTTTATCACCTAGGTTGACCAGTTTATTGGTCAAGATGCTGCAGATTATTTTTTGGAGTGTTTCCGCAGCGGAGCAGTAGTATATCTAAATAATAAGCATAAAGTAGAATACATGGACAAAATAACCCAAAAAACTGACAAAAAACTCAGTATTGCTTGTTTTGTGAAATAAAAAGGTCGCACTAGGCGACCTTTTGTCTGTTGAATGGTAGGAATCACTAATTAACCAGTGTTTCGCATGCCTGCTGCAATGCCTGCAATCGTCACCATTAGCGCTTCTTCAAGCTCTGCTGGTGGTGTTTCACACTTACGAGTACGGTAAAGCAGTTCAGCTTGAAGCATGTTTAGTGGCTCAACGTAGATGTTACGTAGGCGGATTGACTCAAATCCCCAAGGGTCGCTCTGCATTAGGTTCTCGTTGTTCTCAACATTTAGCACGGCTTTGATGTCTTTTTGCAGCTGTTCACGCAGTAACTCACCTAATGGTAATAGCTCTTCGTCAACAAGGCGTTGGTCGTAGTACTTAGCGATTTCCATGTTGCACTTCGAGTACACCATTTCCAACATACCGAGACGGGTAGAGAAGAACGGCCACTCGCGACACATCTCTTCGAGCAGGGCTTGATGGCCTTGATCTACAGAGTACTGAATCGCTTCACCAGCGCCTAACCATGCAGGCAGTACCAAACGGTTTTGGCTCCAAGAGAAGATCCATGGAATCGCACGTAGGCTTTCTACGCCGCCGTTCGGGTTACGTTTCGCAGGGCGAGAGCCAAGAGGCAGTTTACCTAGCTCCAGTTCAGGTGTCGCTTGACGGAAGTAAGGTACGAATTTCTCTTCGCCACGAACCACGTTGCGGTAAGCCTCACAAGATACTTGAGATAGCACTTCCATTAGGTCGCGCCACTCTTGTTTTGGCTCAGGTGGCGGCAGAAGGTTCGCCTCTAGAATCGCGCTTGCGTAAAGGTTGAAGCTGTTTACAGCAACGTCTGGTAAGCCAAGTTTAAAGCGGATCATTTCGCCTTGCTCTGTTACACGTAAACCGCCTTTCAAGCTCTTAGGTGGCTGAGAAAGAAGAGCAGCGTGCGCCGGAGCACCACCACGACCAACCGTACCGCCACGACCGTGGAATAGAGTCAGTTCAATGCCTTCTTCATCACAAACCTTAACCAGTTTGTCCATTGCATCATATTGAGCCCAACCTGCAGACATTACGCCCGCATCTTTCGCTGAGTCAGAGTATCCGATCATCACCATTTGGTGGTTCTGGATAAAGCCACGGTACAAGTCGATGCTCATTAGCTGTTTCATTACTGCTTCTGAGTTGTTCAAGTCGTCTAGCGTTTCGAACAGCGGACATACGTCCATGCGGTATGGGCAGCCACATTCTTGCAGTAGTAAGTGAACAGCCAGTACATCTGATGCAGTACGAGCCATAGAAATTACGTAAGCACCGAAGGCTTCACGAGGTTGAGCAGCAATAACCTTGCAGGTGTCTAAAACCTCTTTAACCTGTTCAGATGGCTCCCAATCACGAGGAAGTAGTGGGCGCTTAGAGCTTAATTCATTGGTTAAGAAAGCAATCTTGTCTTGCTCGCTCCACTGGTCGTAGTCGCCAATGCCTAGGTAGCGAGTCAGTTCAGACAGCACATCTGAGTGACGTGTACTTTCTTGACGAACATCGAGACGCACTAGGTGTACACCGAATGCTTTTAGGCGGCGCAAGGTATCAAGTAGAGAACCGTCTGCGATTACGCCCATGCCACATTCGTGCAGCGATTGGTAACACGCGTAAAGCGGTGTCCAAAGTTGGTCGATGTTCTGTAGTGTTTCTTTCTTCGGTACTTCAGCATCATGCAGTTTTGCATCCAGCACTTCTAACGTGTTGTTCAGCAGAGTACGTAGGCTCTTTAGGATTGCTCGGTAAGCTTCATGCTCATCACCCGCTAGTTCACGAACGGCATCATTACACTTAGTCATCGATAGTTCGGTAATCAGCTCGTTTACGTCACCTAGGTAAAGGTCAGCGGCTTTCCAGCGAGATAGGCGCAGTACTTCTTTGGTGATGGTGTGCGTTACGAATGGGTTACCATCGCGATCACCGCCCATCCAAGATGAGAAGTGTACCGGGCGCGCATCAATTGGTAGACCTTCACCAAGGTAGCCTTTTAGTCGGCCGTCCATTTCACGTAGGAAATCTGGTACAGCTTCCCAAAGTGAGTTTTCAACAACCGCAAAGCCCCATTTCGCTTCATCAAGTGGCGTAGGGCGTTGCTGACGAATCACATCTGAGTGCCAACCTTGAGCGATAAGTTGCTCTAGGCGACGTTCTGTTTTCACGCGCTCTTTGTGTGATAGGTCGCTTAATTCTAATTTAGACAGACACTCGTTGATCTTAACCAATTTGTTGATCATGGTGCGACGAGTGATTTCTGTTGGGTGTGCAGTCAGAACGAGTTCAATGTTCAGGTCGCGAACGGCTTGAGCCGCATCTAGCTTGCTGATGTCATTCTGGTTTAATTTGGAAAATAGAGATTGCAGCACGTCTGGTTCGCAAACATGCTCCTCACAGTGGCGAGAGATGGTGTGGTACTGCTCTGCCATGTTGGTGAGGTTGAGAAATTGGTTAAATGCACGAGCAACAGGAGTGAGTTGTTCGTTCGGCAGGTTTTTGATTTCTTCAACTAGGCTGTCACGGTCAGCTTTGTTGCCTGCGCGGGCGGATTTGGAAAGTTTACGGATAGTCTCCACTTTCTCTAAGATAACGTCACCATGTGCATCTTGGATTGTGTTACCTAGCAAGCGTCCCAGCATGCTTACGTTACTCTTGAGAGCGGCGTATTTCTCGTTCATTGTCATCCTGCCTCGTAAAAAAATTACATCCATTGTTCCTTGTTAAGTACACAATCTAGCGAAAAGTGCTGTATCTAGTCAAATAAAGCATTCTAAGTTTGCAATTATTAGTTTTCGAAATGCGGGAGAAGTAAATTTCCCAATAGTTCGGAATTAAAGTGAAATTTAATTACAAGATCAGGCTGTGTCTGGGATAACAGAATAAAAGCCACCTTTTCGGGTAGCTTTTATACGAAAATATTGGAAGAAAAGTAATAACTAGAAACAATATTTGCGGATCGACTTACTCAGAACATCAATCGTTGGATCGATAAAATCGAAGCTTAGGAACTCATCTGGTTGGTGAGCTTGGTCGATTGAGCCTGGACCCAGCACTAAGGTTGGGCAAAGTTCTTGAAGGAAAGGTGCTTCTGTACAGTAGTTCACGGTTTGTGATTCAGTTTCGCAAACTGATTCCATGCCACCGATAAATGGATGGTCATGTTGGCACTCGTAACCCGGGATAGGTTCGTGCAGTGGCGTAATCTCAATTCTGCCCGGCCATTTTGCTTCTACTTCTTTGAGTGCGCTGCGCAGCATGTTATCCAAACCATCTAAGCTGATACCCGGTAAAGGACGTACATCGTAGTGCAGCTCACAGCAACCACAGATACGGTTCGCGCTGTCGCCACCGTGAATATGGCCAAGGTTTAGAGTGGGGCTTGGAATTGCGAAACCCGGGTGGTGATACTCTTTGACTAGCTTGTCACGCAGTTGCATTAAAGCGAACAACACTTCATGCATGATCTCGATGGCGTTGACACCTAATGCAGGATCAGAAGAGTGACCTGATTTACCCGTTACTCGCACAGCGTTAGCAACATGGCCTTTATGGCCACGAATCGGCACAAGGCTGGTTGGCTCACCAATAATGCAGTAATCCGGTTTAAACGGTGCATTTTCAGTGAAATGACGCGCACCCAGCATGGTGGTCTCTTCGTCACAGGTTGCCAATACATATAGCGGCTTGGTCTGTTTGCTCCAATCCATCTTCTTTGCCGCTTCATAAACGAAAGCGAAAAAGCCTTTCATATCGGCTGTGCCTAATCCATAGAAGCGATTGTTGTGTTCTGTTAGTGCGTGAGGGTCGAAGTTCCAACGTCCTTCATCAAATGGCACTGTGTCGCTGTGTCCTGCGAGTAGCAAGCCACCTTCGCCCGATCCCATCTTAGCGACCATATTATGCTTGCCGGGTTCGACTTCCATGACTTCAACGCTAAAGCCTACGTCTTTAAACCATTGAGCCATTTTTTCGATCACTTTCTCGTTGCCATGATCCCAGCTTGGATCGGTCGAGCTAATAGAGTCTGTGGAAATTAGGCCTTTGTAGACCTCAAGAAAACTCGGTAATTGCATAATAACTTCACTTCTACTATTGACAGGAAAACCATAAGTCGGTAAAACACATATTAAATCATATTTAATGCATAAGAAATCAAATAAAGCTAAAAATTAAGTATGAATAGTCAAATTTGAAATGTAACTTACCTCAGAAATGGATGTGTTGAGATGTTGAAAACCACGATCATTGGCGCAAGCGGCTACACAGGAGCAGAACTGGCTCTAATGATAAACAGACACCCTGAGCTCACGCTATCAGGTTTATATGTCTCAGCCAATAGTGTAGACGCAGGTAAACCTATAGCGGCACTGCACGGTAAGTTAGCTGGTTTGATTGATATGCCAGTACAACCTTTAACAAATCCGGAAGAAGTGGCTAAACAGTCTGATGTGATTTTCTTAGCAACGGCACACGAGGTTAGTCACGACCTAGCGCCAATCTTTCTAGAGAACGATTGCCAAGTCTTCGACCTATCGGGAGCATTCAGAGTTAAAGGCGAAAACTTCTATCAAGAGTTTTACGGTTTTGAACATCAACACGAACAATGGCTAGACAAAGCGGCTTACGGTTTAGCGGAATGGAACGAACAAGAAATTAAAGAAGCTCAGCTTGTCGCTGTCGCGGGTTGTTACCCAACCGCATCACAACTGGCGATTAAGCCTTTGGTTGAAGCCAAGTTACTGGATGAAAACCAATGGCCAGTGATTAACGCAACCAGCGGTGTGACTGGTGCAGGCCGCAAGGCGACGATGGTCAACAGCTTCTGCGAAGTGAGCTTGCAAGCTTATGGTGTATTCAATCACCGTCATCAACCTGAAATGGCTGCACATTTAGGATGTGATGTGATTTTTACCCCGCACCTCGGCAACTTTAAGCGTGGCATTTTGGCAACCATTACCATGAAATTGGCTGAAGGCGTGACAGAACAACAGATACAAGATGCCTTCGAGCAAGCTTACCAAGGTAAACCTGCAGTGAGACTTCTCGAAGAGACACTGCCAAGAATTCAAGATGTAGAGCAGACGCCTTTCTGCGACTTAGGTTGGAAGGTTCAAGGTCATCACATCATCGTTGTTTCAGCGATTGATAACTTATTAAAGGGTGCATCTAGCCAAGCGATGCAGTGTTTGAATTTACGTTATGGTTTTGCGCCATTAACTGCGTTAGTGTAAGGAAATCTAGATATGAGCCTTAATAATCAACCATTAATCATCAAGTTAGGTGGCGCTGCGCTATCTTGTGGTGAAACACTTAGCAAGTTATTTGGTGCTATCTCTGCTTACCAACAACAGGCACAACGACCAATCGTGATTGTTCACGGCGGCGGTTACCTTGTTGATGATTTGATGAATAAGTTGAACCTCGAAACCGTTAAGAAAGAAGGGCTACGTGTTACTCCTTATGATCAGATCCCAGTGATCGCTGGTGCATTAGCGGGCACGGCGAATAAATTACTTCAAGGTCAGGCGATTAAAGACGGTATCAATGCCGTTGGTTTAAGCCTAGCAGACGGTGGTTTATGCAAAGTGAGCGAACTGAACCCTGAACTGGGGGCGGTAGGAAAAGCGGAGCCGGGCGACTCAACCGTTCTGCAAGCGATTCTTAATGCGGGCGCACTGCCTATCATTAGCTCGATTGGTCTGACTGAGCAAGGCCAACTGATGAACGTCAATGCCGACCAAGCTGCGGTTGCCGTTGCAGGCGCGCTTGATGCTGAACTGGTACTGCTTTCTGATGTAAGTGGTGTGTTGGATGGCAAAGGTCACCTCATTCCAAGCCTTAATCAACAACAAGCTGATGACCTTATTACAGGCAAAGTGATTACCGACGGCATGATCGTTAAGGTTCAAGCCGCACTAGAAGCCGCTAACGACCTTGGACGACCAATCGAAGTTGCCACTTGGCGATACCCAGAAAAGCTAACACAACTGTTTTCAGGTAAAAGCATAGGAACACAGTTTTTACCTCAGTAGGTCTCACAACGAGTCACTACTTAAAGAATTTAGACAAATTAAATAAACATATAATTATGAAGTCATTTCCAACGCTGACCGCCATGTGCAGTATGGAAACTAGGAGAAAGAAAATGAGCAAAGTTAACGTAAAGAAAGTTGTAGTAGCCTACTCTGGCGGTCTAGACACATCAGTAATCATTCCATGGTTGAAAGAGAACTATGACTGTGAAGTGGTTGCGTTTGTTGCGGATGTTGGTCAAGGCGACGAAGAGTTGATTGGTATCGAAGAGAAAGCAAAAGCTTCTGGTGCATCTGAGTGTTACATCGCAGACCTTAAAGAAGAGATGGTTGCTGACTACATCTACCCAACGCTGAAAACGGGCGCTTACTACGAAGGTAAATACCTACTAGGTACGTCGATGGCGCGTCCAATCATCGCGAAAGCACAGGTTGAAGTCGCACGTAAAGTAGGTGCAGACGCACTGTGTCACGGCTGTACTGGTAAAGGCAATGACCAAGTTCGTTTTGAAGGCGCATTTGCTGCACTAGCACCTGATCTACACGTAATTGCACCATGGCGTGAATGGGATCTAGTGAGTCGTGAAGAGTGTCTAGATTACCTGGCTGAGCGTAACATCCCTTGTACGGCTTCTCTTACTAAGATTTACTCGCGTGATGCAAACGCATGGCACATCTCAACAGAAGGCGGCGTTCTAGAAAACACATGGAATGCACCTAACGAAGATTGCTGGGCTTGGACTGTAGACCCTGAGCAAGCGCCAAACGAATCTGAAACAGTGACGCTTAAAGTTGAAAAAGGCGAAGTGGTTGCGGTTGATGGCGAAACAATGACGCCATACAACGCACTGGTTTACCTAAACGAGAAAGGTGCTAAGCACGGTGTTGGTCGTATCGATATCGTAGAGAACCGTCTTGTTGGCATGAAGTCTCGTGGTTGTTACGAAACTCCGGGTGGCACAATCATGATGGAAGCACTGCGTGCAGTAGAGCAACTGGTTCTTGATAAAGCGGCATTCGAATTCCGTGAAGAGCTCGGTGTTAAGGCTTCTCACCTTGTATACGATGGTCGTTGGTTCACTCCACTATGTAAGTCAATCCTTGCCGCGACAGAAGAGCTAGCACAAGACGTGAATGGTGAAGTGGTTATCAAGCTTTACAAAGGCCATGCAACGGTGACTCAGAAGCGTTCTGACAACAGCCTGTACTCAGAAGAGTTTGCAACCTTTGGTGAAGATGAAGTTTACGACCAAAGCCATGCTGAAGGCTTCATCCGCCTTTACTCGCTATCAAGCCGTATCCGTGCTTTGAATAGCCAAAAGTAATCCTAACAATGAGTTAGTGATCTAGCCTTTGATGAAAGATTGAAGGTTAGTAAACAGACATTATTATGCAAAGCCCATTCACTATTGATTAGTGAGTGGGCTTTTTACTTTCTATTTGCCTAATAAATCAGCTTCGGTTTTTCCTATCGGATGGCATATAATTCGCGCTCCACGCTAAAAATAATCAATGGATTGAACTGTTGGTGAATAAATATGTGAAAATAATGAATTAATACTTTATTTTCATTTTGAATTGCCGTAAGTTTAAACCATCAGAAAAATACTGAATCTTAATCAGAATTATCATTTGCAAAAACAGTGAGCACTGTGCAATTAGGAGATACACAATGGCATTATGGGGCGGTAGATTTACCCAAGCAGCAGACACCCGGTTCAAAGATTTTAACGATTCTCTTCGTTTTGATTACCGATTGGCTGAGCAAGACATTGTGGGCTCAATTGCCTGGTCTAAAGCTCTACTGTCGGTCAACGTATTAACAGAAGAAGAGCAACAGAAGCTTGAGTTAGCGCTGAATGAGCTAAAACTTGAGGTGATGGAAGATCCTGAACAGATTCTACGTTCTGATGCAGAAGATATTCACAGCTGGGTTGAGCAGCAACTTATCGGCAAAGTCGGTGACTTGGGCAAAAAACTTCACACTGGCCGTTCTCGTAACGACCAAGTGGCGACAGACCTGAAACTATGGTGTCGTCAGCAAGGTAACCAACTGCTACTGGCATTGGATCGCCTACAAAGCCAAATGGTGAACGTTGCTTCTCAGCATCAAGAAACCGTGCTTCCTGGCTACACTCACTTACAACGTGCTCAGCCGGTAACTTTTGCTCACTGGTGCTTGGCTTACGTTGAAATGCTTGAGCGTGATTATTCACGTTTGAATGATGCGATTAAGCGTCTAGACACATGTCCGCTGGGTTCTGGTGCCCTTGCTGGAACAGCTTACCCGATGGACCGTGAAGAGTTAGCTCACAACTTAGGTTTCCGTCGTGCAACGCGCAACTCTCTAGATTCAGTTTCTGACCGCGACCATGTGATGGAGCTAATGTCGATTGCTTCTATCTCTATGCTTCACCTTTCGCGTCTTGCAGAAGATATGATTTTCTACAACTCAGGTGAATCAAACTTCATCGAGTTAGCGGATACCGTGACGTCAGGTTCATCTCTGATGCCACAAAAGAAAAACCCAGATGCGCTAGAGCTTATCCGTGGCAAAACTGGCCGTGTTTACGGTTCATTAGCGGCAATGATGATGACAGTAAAAGCTCTGCCTTTGGCGTACAACAAAGACATGCAAGAAGATAAAGAAGGTCTGTTCGACGCTTTAGATACTTGGAATGATTGTATGGAAATGGCAGCACTCTGTTTTGACGGCATTAAAGTGAACGGCGAACGTACACTTGAAGCCGCGAAACAAGGCTACGCGAACTCAACTGAATTGGCTGATTACCTAGTAGCGAAAGGGATTCCTTTCCGTGAAGCTCACCATATTGTTGGTGTGACGGTAGTGGCGGCGATTGCTAAAGGCTGTGCATTAGAAGAATTAACCATCGCAGAGATGAAAGAGTTCTCTGAGGTGATTGAGGAAGATGTGTATGACATCCTGACCATTGAATCGTGTCTTGAAAAACGTAGCGCGCTAGGCGGTGTATCTCCACAGCAAGTGGCTTACGCGGTTGACCAAGCTGAGAAACGTTTATCACAGCGTGATACGTCCATCGTCAAGGTTCGTCCTGCTCGTCTGACCGATATTGAAGCGTTGGAAGGTATGGTCGCTTACTGGGCGAACATGGGTGAAAACCTACCTCGTTCTCGTAATGAACTGGTGCGTGATATTGGCTCGTTTGCGGTCGCAGAGCATCATGGTGAGGTGACAGGTTGTGCATCACTCTATGTGTATGACTCTGGCCTAGCGGAAATCCGTTCACTGGGTGTCGAAGCTGGCTGGCAAGGTCAAGGGCAGGGTACCGCAATTGTGCAGCACTTGGTTGAGAAAGCGCGACAAATGGCCATCAAGAAGGTGTTTGTGCTGACTCGTACTCCAGAGTTCTTTATGAAGCATGATTTCTTACCAACATCGAAATCTCTGCTGCCTGAGAAGGTACTGAAAGATTGTGACCAGTGTCCTCGTCAACATGCGTGTGATGAAGTGGCATTGGAAGTGAACTTGGTAGAGCAGATAATTGCTAAGGTTAATGTTGCATAAGGCATTGATTTTATAGCTCCTAAAAAAAAGATCAAAAATCTGATCTTTTTTGGGAACAAACTAAGAAAAGCCCGGTCTATTAAAGTACCACTGCTTTTTCTTAGAATTTTCTAAGAAAGCCCTAGAATCGATTGGTTCTGGGGCTTTTTTCTATCTGCTGTTCGGGAAATGATGATGGCTTGCTAGGTCGGGTCATTTAATTGGGCACCTAGCCTTTATCGCTTATCGAGCAACGTCTCTCTGTTAACGCTTTTTGTTCCTTAAAGGCAGCACCACAAACTTCATTATCCAATGCAACGACAGCAAGCCACTGAACGCGAAAGCGGCCATCATCAACGCGATGGCATTGATGGTTTTTGGGTCTTCTCTGAAAAACAGCCACCATACTCCCCAACTCAAAATCGACAACACCATCAGCTGATTCATGCAACGCTGGCAGCGACCGAGTTTGTTACGGATTTTTTCACTTTTATTGCAATGAATGCATGTCATCTTGGGTTTGATTCGCGTTATGCTTGTTGCCCTGATAATAACACGTCACAAGATATTGGATCACGGTGACACAGAGAGAGAAAGTCGATGATTGAGCGCCAAGAAACCAAGCAACGTATGAGCCGTATTGTTAAACACAACGGTACTATCTACCTATGTGGCCAAGTTTGTGCTGATGCAACTAAAGACATCACTGAACAAACTCAAACCATGTTAGATAAAGTAGAAGCGCTACTTGAGCAAGCAGGCAGCGACAAAGAGCACATGCTGTCAGCAACGATTTACTTGAAAGACATGAAAGACTTCCAAGAAATGAATGCAGTGTGGGATGCATGGGTACCAGAAGGTCACGCTCCAGCTCGCGCATGTGTGACTGGCGACATGGCTCGCGAAGCGCTACTTGTTGAGATCTCTGTGATTGCTGCTGAGAAGTAATTGCTTAAAGCTTTTAGTGACGCAATGGCTTCAAGAGATTCCAGATACCTCGTCCCTCGGTTCTGGAATGACGAGTTTAGTTTTGGTTTAGCTGATGCGTCACTTTGATTTGCTTCAGTTTAGACGCGTTTTGAAAAGCACCGTTATTCTGGTTAGCTTCGCCTAGACGTGTATGAAAATTGCTGTCATTCCCGAGAGCGACGAAGGAGCGTAATCGGGAATCTATAGTTTACTCGTTGCCAAAAACAAAAAGGAAAGCCAATGGCTTTCCTTTTTAGTATCTAACGTTTGTTAACTGCTAATTGACTGGCGCTAGTCTGAGATTAACAGCCCGGGCCACAATCTAGGCAGTGTTTCACCATCTCTGGGCCTAGGTGCAGTTTCGCATTCAGGTCACGTAGGGCAGTTCGTACACCCTCTTCGATTACTGGGTGGTAGAACGGCATGTCTAGCATCTCAGAAACCGTCATCTTGTTCTGGTGTGCCCATGCTAACAAGTGAGCCAAGTGTTCTGCGTTTGGTCCCATCATCTCAGCACCAAGGAAGCGGCCTGTACCTTGCTCGCCGTATACGTGCAGAATACCTTTGTTGCGCAGCATCACTCGAGAACGACCTTGGTTTTCGAAAGACACTTCACCCGTTGCGAAACAGCCACATGTGCCCAAGCGTGTGGTGATCTCTTTGTAGGTTTCACCAACCATCGCGATTTGCGGGTCAGAGAATACTGCCGAGATTTTAGAGCGGCGTAGGCCTGCACGAATCTCTGGGAAGCGACCTGCATTGTCACCCGCAATACGAGCTTGGTCTGCTGCTTCATGCAGTAGAGGCAGTTGGTTACTCGCATCACCAGCGATAAATATTGATGGTAGTGATGTTTGTAGCGTGTAGTGGTCTGCGATTGGCACACCACGTTCATCAAGCTCTAGAGAGGTATTCTCTAAGCCAAGCTTGTCAGTGTTAGGGCGACGACCTGTTGCTGCTAGTACGTATTCAACGACGTTAGTTTCTAATTCACCTTGTTTATTGATGAACTGGATTTCGACACGTGGCTCACCCGATTCAGTGGTAATGCGCTTCATGCTTTCGATTTTCACGTCGGCATCGAGATAGAACTCTTCATTGAAAGCTTTATCTGCATAAGTCATGATCTCTGGATCAGTTACTGGGCCAACTTGACCACCCAAACCGAACAGTTTGGTCTTCACACCTAAGCGGTGCAGTGACTGACCAAGCTCAAGACCAATAACACCAGGGCCAAATACCGCAACCGATTCTGGTAAATCATCCCAGCTGAACACGTCGTCGTTAATGATCAGGCGATCGCCAAGCTCATTCCAAACGGCAGGGTATGCAGGGCGAGAACCGGTCGCGATAACAATACGCTTAGCGGTGACAACCGTGTGGTCATCAATTTGTAGCGTGTTATCGTCTAAGAATTTTGCGTAACCAGAGATCTTGTCTTGCTCTGGGATTTCATCAACGCCTTCTAAAACAAAACCAACAAAACGGTCACGCTCAAACTTCACTCGCTCCATCACTTCACGACCGTTAATCACGATATCGCCTTGTGGGTGAACGCCAAAAGCCGGAGCTTTCTCGATTTGGTGTACGCTTTCTGCAGCTGCAATAAGCAGTTTAGATGGCATACAACCAACGCGAGCACAGGTTGTACCGTAAGGGCCACCTTCAATCATCACGACACTGTCAGTGTGTGCTTTTGCAGCGCGGTAAGAACCTAAACCTGCCGTACCGCCCCCGATAACTGCTACATCTACATTGACTTGTTTCATAATAATTTTCTCGCAATGGCTAAATTTGGTTTGAACGAACCCCTCCAACTCTGATGATTTTTTGAGAGTCAGGATTGCGGGTCAGTTTTGTGATTCTGTTTTATTAGGTTTAGCTTGTGACTCTGCTTTTATTGCTAACTATAGGTTAGTAAAAGACAGGCGAGTCACCAGCTATATTCTTTTTCCCAAAACTCAGATAAGAGTGTTTGGAATAGCTAACCCACAAGAGGGTGGGTTAGCTGATACTTCTAAGCCTATATCGGCGATGAAGCGATTAGCCTAGGAAAGTTTCTAGTTCTTCACTACCACCGATGTGTTTGCCACCGATGAATACTTGAGGAACGGTAGTGCGACCAGAGATTGCACGTAGGCTTACTGTTGTTGCATCTTTACCTAGAACCACTTCTTCGTAGTTCAGACCTTTGTCGATTAGGTTCTGTTTTGCTTTCATACAGAAAGGACAGCCTGGCTTAGTGAATACTGTGATTGACTCTTGCTCTTTGTGCTCAGGAGCAAGGTAGTTCAGCATAGTGTCTGCATCAGAAACCTTGAACGGGTCGCCTGGTACGTCTTCTTCGATGAACATTTTTTCTACCACGCCGTTTTTAACCAGCATGCTGTAGCGCCATGAACGTTTGCCGAAGCCGATGTCGTTTTTCTCAACTAGCATACCCATGCCGTCTGTGAAATCACCGTTACCATCAGGGATGAATGTGATGTTTTCCGCTTCTTGGTCTGCTTTCCATGCGTTCATTACGAACGTGTCGTTTACAGAAACACAAAGGATGTCATCAACGCCGTTTTCTTTGAACACTGAATGTAGTTCGTTGTAACGAGGTAGGTGGCTTGAAGAACATGTTGGCGTAAACGCGCCTGGTAGGCTGAATACGATAACTGTCTTGTCTTTGAAAAGCTCTTCTGTCGTTACGTTAACCCATGCATCGCCTTGGCGAGTTGGGAATGTTACTTGAGGGATTGATTGACCTTCTTTAGATGCAAACATATTGATTTCCTTAAATAGTATTTTTAATTTTGTTCTATTAGAGCTTAACGTTTTTCGTTGCTCTGTTTCGTTTTGTTGAGCCCATTATTAGATAAATTCTTTGATAGCTCTAATCGTTTGATGTTATGGTTTTGATAGGTAAATTCTATCAAGAGCATTTTTCTTTTAAATGTTTCTATGAAACCCCTTGTTCTTATTAAAACCTGAGGTAAGAGACTGATCATGAATATTCGTGACTTTGAATACTTGGTGGCGCTCGCAGAGCATAAACACTTCCGAAAAGCGGCAGAAGCGTGCTTTGTCAGTCAGCCGACACTAAGCGGTCAAATACGCAAACTCGAAGATGAAATTGGACTTCAGTTAACCGAGCGTAGTCCAAGGAAGGTAATATTTACAGAATCAGGGTTACAACTTGTTGAACAAGCCAAGCGTATTCTCAATGAAGTGAAAACTTTTAAAGATATGGCGAGTGGACACGGTGAAGCGATGACGGGGCCAATGCACATTGGTTTTATTCCAACCGTGGGTCCTTACATCTTGCCTAAGATTGTTCCTCATCTTAAAGAGAGCTTCCCAGATCTTGAGCTTTACCTGCATGAAGCTCAGACCCATCAGTTAGTGAGCCAACTTGAAGATGGCAAGCTTGATTGCTTAGTACTGGCTGCGGTTGATGAAACGGCGGTGTTCAAAGAGATCGATGTGTATGACGAGCCGTTAAGTGTTGCCGTTCCATGTGACCACGAGTGGGCTCAGCAAGACACTGTCGATATGCTGCAGCTAAATGGACAAACCGTACTTGCGCTAGGTGACGGTCACTGTTTGAGAGACCAAGCCTTGGGCTTCTGTTTTGCTGCGGGCGCCAAAGATGATGAGCGCTTTAAGGCAACCAGCTTAGAAACGCTGCGTAACATGGTCGCGGCGGGGGCGGGGATTACCTTGCTTCCTCAGCTATCGGTGCCGAAAGAGAAGCAGAAAGACGGTGTGTGTTACGTACCTGCTGTGAATCCAACACCTTCACGTCGCATTGTTGTTGCCTACCGTCCGGGCTCTCCATTGAAGGGACGTTTCGAGCAATTGGCTGAGACGATTCGAACTCAACTGGAGAAGACGGCTTAGCGCTTGAATTTAGAGCCTAGTCTGGTCAGATATAGATATAAAAAAAGGGTTGATATGAATGCATATCAACCCTTTTTGTTGGTTCATGTTACTAGGTTCTACAAACCTTAGTTAGAACAGTTCTTCTACTGCTTCACCTGATGAGGTTGAGTAGATGTCATCATTGAAACGTTCAGTGATGTACTCGGTTGGCTCTGTGCCTTTCTCGAAGTACTCGAACATTGATGAGCTATCGAACTTGTTGGTCAGTAAGCCAGTTTCACGGTCGATACGAACACGGACGATGTTCTCAGGAATCTCTTTACGCTCAGCAGGAACACCCGCTAACGCCGTACCCATGAAATCAACCCATGCAGGTTCTGCTGTTTTCGCGCCAGCTTCTGCACCCGTAATTTGGTTCTTACCAAGATTTGAGTTCGCTTTGGTTCTGCCTAGGTTGCGGTTGTGGTTATCAAAACCAACCCATACCGTTGCAACCATGCCAGGGCCGTAACCGCTGTACCAAGTATCTTTCGAATCGTTGGTGGTACCCGTTTTTCCGCCAATGTCACGACGCTTCAACGGCTGTGCACGCCAACCTGTACCGTTCCAACCCGTACCTGCGCTCCAATCACCGCCACCCCAGATGTTGCTGTACATCATTTCACGAACAAGGAATGCGTTCTGTTCAGAGATAACTTGAGGTGCGTATTGTACTTTGGCATCCACATCTTGCTCTGCAAACTCATCAGCCATTGGGTCTGAGGTCATTTGCTGTTGGCAATCGTCTTTACAAACCACTTTTGGTGTCGCTTCAAATTCAGTCTCACCAAATGGTGTCTCAATGCGGCTGATGTAGAAAGGTTCAACGTAGTAGCCGCCATTAGCGAATACTGAGTAACCTTGAGCTACTTTCATTGGCGTTAAGCTACCCGCACCCAGAGCAATGGTTTCAGAGCGCGGAACTTCATCAATATCAAAGCCAAATCGAGTTAGGTAGTTACGAGTATCATCTAGACCTACTTCGCGCAGTACACGTACCGCCATTACGTTTTTAGACTGAGCTAAGCCAATACGTAAACGAGTTGGACCCACGTAAGTCGGTGGCGAGTTCTTTGGTCGCCATGCGGTACCTTGGCTCTTATCCCATTGGTTAATCGGTGCATCGTTGATCAGTGAGGCTAGCGTTAAGCCTTTCTCAATCGCTGCTGAGTAGATAAAGGGTTTGATACCAGAACCCACCTGACGAATAGATTGCGTTGCACGGTTGAACTTGTTGTGGACAAAGTTAAAGCCACCGACCATCGACAATACCGCGCCGTTGTTCGGGTTCATTGCAACAAATGCTGTGTTCGCATTCGGTACTTGGCTTAGTCGCCATACAATCGGTGTTTCTGATTCTGCAGTCGCTGACTCTTCTGTCGGCTCTTCAGAGACTTCATCGCCGGTAACGGCTTCATGGCGAACCCAGATTTGTTCACCAACCGCCAGAATTTCTTTCGCTTGAGAAGGCGCTGGTCCTTGGCGGTTATCCGTTAGGAATTTACGCGCCCAGTTCATGCCTTGCCATTCGATAGTGCCTTCACCTTGGGTCTTAACCCAAATTTGAGCACTTTTCGAATCAACCGCGGTAACAACAGCAGGGACTAGGTCACCATAGGTTGGTTGAGACTTAAGGTGTTTAACGATTTGTTCTTGATCCCACGCTGATTGCGCAGTCTGCCACAATACTTTTTCAGCACCACGGTAGCCGTGACGCTCATCGTAGCCAAGTAGGTTCTTAATTGCGGCTTGGTTCGCTGCTTTTTGCAGTTTCGAATCAACGGTCGTGTAGACCTTCATGCCTGATGTATAAGCTTCTTCACCATAGCGTTCCACCATCCAAGCACGTGCAACTTCAGCAACATATGGCGCGCTCAGTTCGATCTCTGCACCGTGGTATTTCGAGATAAGCTCTTCGCTACGAGCGTCATCGAACTCTGCTTGAGTGATGTATTTCTCGTCTAACATACGACGCAATACAACGTTACGACGGTTAGTCGCGCGCTCAACAGAGTAAATAGGGTTCATTGTCGAAGGTGCTTTTGGCATACCCGCAAGGGTCGCAATTTCACTCAGCGTGAGATCAGGAAGATCTTTACCGAAGTAAACACGTGCTGCCGCGCCAAAACCATACGAACGGTGACCAAGGAAGATCTTGTTGACGTAAAGCTCCATGATCTCTTCTTTACTAAGAAGTTGCTCAATGTGGATCGCAATGAAGATCTCTTTGATCTTACGCATAATCTTTTTCTCATTAGATAAGAAGAAGTTACGCGCAAGCTGCTGAGTAATGGTACTAGCACCTTGTTTGGCTGAACCCGACATTGCAACCACGAGTGCTGCACGTGTGATACCGATTGGGTCAATACCTGGGTGTTCATAGAAACGGCTATCTTCGGTGGCAATCAGAGCCTCAACTAAGTGGCGAGGAATCTCGTCATAAGTGACTGGATTACGACGCTTTTCACCAAATTGAGAGATCAGCTTACCGTCTTGACTGAAGACTTGCATCGGCGTTTGGAGTTCTACGTCGCGCAAAGTGGCAACATCAGGCAACTCTGGTTTTACGTAAAAATAAAACCCGAAAATTGTACTGACTCCAAGAATCATGCAAATCAATGTAAATATGAATAATCGCTTTATGAACTTCACCGGATAATCCCTGATTAGTTAAGGCTGATAAGCAGCAAACCCTTGTACTCTAGGCTAAAAACTTAGCTTTCGTTTATTAACGCTTATTTAACTAATAATCACAACCCCTAGATAATCAACGAAATGCTTGGCACTTCAGGAGCTAGGTCACATGGGTTCATCATTAATTACAGGTATAGATATAAATCATCACAGCATCAAAGCCGTGGTACTAAAACCCGTGGGGGAGTTGTATGCCCTAGTGGGATACAAAGAGCTGCCGATTTCGGACGACATTTTTACAGCTAACCATACTTTGGAGTATCAGAAAACTGTTAAGAAACTTAAAGAACTTAGGAAAGGACTGCCTTTTGGCTGTCGCAACGTCGCCATTTCGGTACCTGATAACACGGTGATCAGCAAAGTACTGCAAATAGAGAGTGAGTTAGAAGACAGAGAAAAAGAGTTTTCTATCTATCAAACCTTCGCCCATCAATCTCCCTTTCCTATCGAGGAGCTGAGTTTAGATTTTGTAAAGCTGGAAGACAAACGATTTGGTAAAGGTTCGACAAGCAGTTATCAGGTATATGCCACTCGTAAAGAAGTTGTGGATAGCCGAGCGGATGCATTAACCAAGGCTGGCTTCAAACCTGTGGTGGTGGATACACAGGCGCATGGGCTACTTAATATCTGGCAATTGGCCTCGCGCCTGTATCCCGATAAGAAAAACTGGTTGCTAGTGGATGTTGGAATCGACCAAACCTCGCTAGGGGTTATCCCGCAGAATTCGGCGCCTTTCTATAAAGACATCGCCTTTGGCACTCAAGATCTTCGCAGCTCAGATGACCCGAGTGATATCGAGAGCGTGTTCGGTACTATGGAAGAGACACATCAATTCATTGTTAACCTGATTGAGAAGCTCAAGCGTCAATTGCAGCTCTATTCATCGGGAAATGCGCAGCAACCTATCTCAGGGATTTGGTTGATGGGCGAGGGCGCCAGCATCCCTATGGTAACCGAAGAGCTAGAACGCCATTTTCAGTTGAGCTGCGAGTCATTGAATCCTTTGTCTTTATTTGAGAATAAGGTCGCCAAGAGACGCCGACTGCCGATTGACTGGCAACACTTTGGTATCGCGGCGGGTATGGCGATGAGTGGGCTCAAGTGGCAGGGAGAGAAGCATGTTGCATCAAATTAACCTGCTGCCGTGGCGTGATGAGATTCGTGCTCAGCACAAGAAGCGTTTTATCCATCTGGTCATTCTTGGCGTCATCATTGCGCTTATAGGGCAATGGGCGGTTGGTCACTATTTTCACGATCAACAAGCCAAGCAGCAAGCTCGCCTCAATTACCTCAATCAGTACATTGCTGAGCTCGACCGACAAATTCAGTCGTTAAAAGTCGCAGAGCAAGAACACAATGCCATTCTGACTCGACTTGATGTGGTTGAGTCGCTGCAGCTTGGCCGTAATAAGACCACCGACTTCATGAACTTGATGCCGGAGCTGATTCCAGAGGGTGTCTATGTCGACAAGATAAAGATGAATGGTCAGGAGATTGAAATGTCGGGCATCAGCGACAGCACTGCTCGTCTCGCCACCATGTTGGACAACCTCGAACGTTCAGATTCTTTGAAAGGGGTCGAGATGCACTCTATCGTTCATAACCGCAAGCGCTTCAATAAAGAGTTTCAGACCTTCAAGGTCTCTTTTGTGTTTAGCCCTGTGTCTTTAGAAAACACAACCGCGAGCAGAAAAGATAAGGGGGCGCATCATGGCTAACCTTCAAAATAGGATTAGTAGGCAAAACAAGATGAGCTTGCAAGATCTCGATGTTGATGAGATCACCGAATGGCCATTGTTGCCTCAGCTTCTCGTGATTCTGGTGTTGATGGTGTTAATCCAAGGTGTTGGCACTTGGCTGTATCTGCTGCCGCTCGACGAGGAACTGAAACAGATGAAGCAACAGGAGCAGACCTTAAAAACGACCTTGAGGATAAAGGCGAATAAGGTTGCAGCCTTGCCTAAGTTGCAGAGCCAGTTGGATGAGCTAACTAGTCGCTACGATTATCTATTAGAGCAGCTGCCCGTTCAAAAGGAGTTAGCGAGCATGTTGGCCTCAGTGAATGAGCTCGGCTTAGATAACGCGCTGACCTTCACGCGAATTGATTGGGGGCAAAAGCAGAATAAAGAGTTTCTCTATCGATTGCCTCTCAATATTGAGCTGACAGGTGACTATCACGAGATTGGTGACTTCTCTGCTGCCATCGCCAAGTTGCCGCGCATTATTAGCTTTGATGATGTGAATTGGCAGCGAGTCAGTCAAGAAAGTAGCACGCTGCACTTTAGGGTTCGAGCTTATACCTACCAGTTTAAATCGGAGGTTAATGATGAAACCCAATAGCGCGTTTTACTCAATCGTATTGATGCTTGCGTTGTCAGGCTGCAAAGCTAATCAAGACTCACTGCAAGATTTTGTGGCGCAGGTTGAAGCCAAGGCGAGAAAAGACGTCGAGCAACTTGTCCCAGCAACTGAATTCACGGCGGCGACTTATCAGCGCCGTGCCTTTCGTCCTCCCTTTGAACTGCCTAAAGAAGCCATTGTGCAAAACCAGCCTTTGGTGAAGAAAGACTGTTGGCAACCCAGCGCCCGTTCTCGTAATGGCAAGTTAGAGAGGTACCCGCTGAGTAAGCTTCGTTTAAGAGGCGTGATGGGCAGTGGCTCAAGCGTGTTTGGCTTAGTGCAAACACCCAAAGGCAACGTGGTAAACGTCAAGAAAGGCCAGTTTATCGGCTTAAACAATGGCCGAGTTACTAAGGTGACGAGCCAATACGTTCAGATTAATGAAACTCTTCCAGATGGCTTAGGTTGTTGGCATAAGCGCAACGTTAGGCTGGCTCTGAAGTAAACCAATGTCACATGATGTGGATATGAGATGTAAATATGATTAAAGGAATAAGTGGATTAGTGAGCAAGGCTCTACAAGGTTTTGCTGTGTCTGTGATGTTGGTTGTTAGCGTGCTCAGCCATGCCGAGAGCTTACCGAACAAATTGGAGAATATTGATTTTAGGGTCAATAAGGATAAAGACGCCGTCATCATTATTGAGCTGGCGACCAGCACAGCAGTGGTGGATGTTCAACGAGCTCAGGAAGGGTTAAGTATCGAGCTAATCAATACTCAAGTTGATGATGACAAGCTCTACCTGCTGGATGTGAAGGATTTCGCTACCTTGGTTGAAGGCATTGAAGTCTATAAAGAGACACCAAGCACTCGGCTTCTAGCGACGATTAGCAATGACTATCAGTATGAATACAACCTAAAGGGGCGCTTTATTGAGGTGGTGATCAGCAAACCGGTGCTCGATGAAGCGACCAAAGAAAAAAGCGTTCTAGAGAAAGAGGGCAAGCTGATATCGATTAACTTCCAGGATATCCCGGTACGAAATGTCATGCAACTGATTGCCGATTACAACGACTTCAATCTCGTGGTGTCTGATTCGGTAGCCGGAAACCTGACGTTACGCTTAGATGGCGTACCTTGGCAGCAAGTTCTCGACATTATCTTGCAAGTTAAAGGCTTGGATAAGCGTGTTGATGGCAATGTTATCTTGGTCGCGCCGAAAGCGGAGCTCGACCTTCGAGAGCAACAAGCGTTAGAGAAATCGCGCTTAGAAGAGGAGTTAGGGGAGCTTAAATCGGAAATCATCAAGATTAACTTTGCTAAAGCCACCGACATCGCTGACATGATTGGAGGTGAAGGTGCGGTCAGCATGTTGTCCGATCGTGGTTCGATTACCATTGATGAGCGCACCAACTCACTGCTCATTCGTGAATTGGAAGAAAACATTGCCGTGATCCGAGGCATCATTGAATCGTTAGACATTCCCGTGAAGCAGGTACAGATAGAGGCACGTATTGTCACGGTTACTGAGGGTAATCTTGATGAGCTTGGCGTGCGCTGGGGCGTTTCCTCAACCAACGGAAGCTTCACCGTTGGTGGCTCAATCGAAGGTAACCACCCATCAGCGATTACGCCGTATGACGACGATAGCGGCAGCAGCGTGATTGATGACTATCTCAACGTTAATTTAGGGGCAACATCGCCGAACGCCTCGAGTATTGCGTTTCAGGTGGCCAAACTGGGTTCAGATACCTTACTCGATCTTGAACTGTCGGCACTGCAACAAGAGTCAAAAGCTGAAATCATTTCTAGTCCACGCTTAATCACCACCAATAAAAAGCCGGCTTATATTGAGCAAGGTACTGAAATTCCTTACTTAGAGTCATCTTCAAGTGGCGCTACGTCGGTTGCATTTAAGAAAGCCGTGTTGAGTCTTAAGGTGACACCGCAGATCACGCCCGATAATCGTTTGGTATTGGATTTGAGCGTGACTCAAGATAGGCCAGGGCAAGTGGTAAAAACTGGAACCGGTGAAGCGGTCGCCATTGATACGCAAAGAATAGGTACGCAAGTGCTTGTTAATAATGGTGAAACTGTCGTGCTTGGCGGGATATTTCAGCACAGCGTGAGCAGTACAGTGGATAAAGTTCCTCTGTTGGGGGACCTGCCAGTTTTGGGCGCATTGTTCCGTCGCAGCTATGAAAATGTGGGTAAAAGTGAACTACTTATTTTTGTCACACCCAAAGTTGTGATTCAGTAATGAACAATTAGATTAAAAATAAAGTTGCATTAGTGGCACCTAACCTTGATAATTTCGGGTCTTATCACGAATTATCTGTGAGGAATCGGTGCCACGGGCCTTTTAATTTCAGTACTTGTACTGACCTACCTTGTGGCGATGTCATTGAATTAACGTTGTAAATTACTGCTAAAAACATGGCTGAGAAACGCAATATTTTTCTTGTTGGCCCAATGGGCGCCGGCAAAAGTACAATTGGTAGACACCTAGCTTCCCAACTTCATATGGAGTTTCTAGACTCTGACACTGTGATCGAAGAGCGCACTGGCGCAGACATCGCATGGGTTTTTGATGTTGAGGGCGAAGAAGGTTTCCGTAAGCGCGAAGAATCTGTAATCAATGATCTGACAGAAGAACAAGGTATTGTTCTTGCGACAGGTGGTGGTTCAGTGTTGAGCAAAGAAAACCGTAACCGTCTATCTGCACGAGGCATTGTTGTATACCTAGAGACAACAATTGAAAAGCAACTTGCTCGCACTAACCGCGACAAGAAACGCCCTCTACTTCAAACAGACAACCCGCGTGATGTGCTAGAAGATCTAGCTGTATCTCGCAACGCACTATACGAAGAAGTGGCGGACTACACAGTTCGTACTGACGACCAAAGTGCAAAAGTGGTAGCCAACCAGATCGTAAAAATGCTAGAAGAACGTTAAGTTCATTTTTTCGGAGAGCAAACCCATGGAACGGATTACGGTCAATCTAGCTGAGCGTAGCTACCCTATCTCTATTGGCGCCGGGTTATTTGAAGACCCGGCGTACCTTTCTTTTTTATCAGGTAAGCAGAAAGTTGTTGTTATCAGTAATGTGACAGTAGCGCCTCTTTATGCTGATAAAATTTTATCGCTATTGGATCAAGTCGGCTGTCAGACATCTCTTCTCGAGCTGCCAGACGGTGAACAGTACAAAACCCTTGAAACGTTCAATTCAGTGATGAGCTACATGCTTGAAGGAAATTACAGCCGCGATGTGGTGGTGATTGCTTTAGGAGGTGGTGTTATCGGTGACTTGGTCGGTTTTGCTGCCTCTTGTTACCAGCGCGGTATTGATTTCATTCAAATCCCGACGACCCTTCTTTCTCAAGTGGACTCTTCTGTTGGTGGTAAAACCGCAGTAAACCATCCTCTTGGTAAGAATATGATCGGCGCTTTTTACCAACCGAAATCTGTGATCATCGATACCAACTGTTTATCAACGCTTCCAGAGCGTGAGTTTGCAGCGGGCATTGCTGAGGTGATCAAATACGGCATCATTTACGATGAAGCCTTCTTTGATTGGTTGGAGCAGAATCTAGAGAAACTTTATCAACTTGATGAAGAAGCACTGATTACCGCGATTGCTCGTTGTTGTGCAATTAAGGCTGAAGTGGTGGCTCTAGATGAAAAAGAGTCAGGAATCAGAGCGTTATTGAACCTAGGTCATACATTTGGTCATGCGATTGAAGCAGAACTAGGCTATGGTAATTGGCTACATGGTGAAGCTGTGTCGTCAGGCACTGTAATGGCAGCTAAAACAGCTCAATTACAGGGACTGATCTCTCAGCAGCAACTTGAGCGAATTATTTCTATACTCAAGAATGCGAAACTACCAATCCATACGCCAGAAAGCATGTCTTTTGAAGACTTTATGAAGCACATGATGCGCGATAAAAAAGTGCTGTCTGGTCAGTTGCGTTTGGTATTACCAACAAGTATTGGTACTGCTGAAGTGGTTGCTGATGTGCCTCAAGACATCATTAAACAAGCGATCGATTTCTGCCGTACTCTTTAAATTTGGTTGTGAGGTTGCCTAGCTAAACTCTAGGCAACTGAAGCGTTTTACTGATCGATCTTATCAGTAGGGATCCCCAATGAGTTTGGCTCATGAATTAAGAGTATTAGAGTTAGAATCTCAAGTTGAGCTGCTAGAGCGCTTACAGCTTTTGACTAACTTTGGTTCAAACCTTGTGACGGTGGCGGGCAAAGCTGGCTCTGGCCGATCTTGGTTGGCTCAGCGTTATCTTGAAGCATGGTCGACAGAAAAAAATCAGTGTTTACTGCTTTGTCATCCAAGCCAAGACGATCAACAACGCCGTGCGCTCATTCTTAGCCAAATTGTTTCTGATCCCCTGTTTAATCAACATGATTCTTTATCGGATAGCCTAACAAGGTTACTGGATGGAGAACCGTGTAATGTGGTTATCGTCGTTGATGATGCCCAACGACTTTCTGAGCTATTGGTATCCGAATTATGGATGTTGGTACTGGAAGCTCAATCAAACCCTCAATGGACGATCAATATCGTTCTCTTCTCGGAACCTGGCCACTTAGATACGTTATTAACGCGTTTGAGCTACGGTCAACAACACAAACCTATCGATCTTGAGATCGATGACCTTTCGCAACCAGAAGCTGA
This sequence comes from Vibrio sp. 10N.222.55.A1, assembly GCF_041473835.1. Classification (NCBI taxonomy): domain Bacteria; kingdom Pseudomonadati; phylum Pseudomonadota; class Gammaproteobacteria; order Vibrionales; family Vibrionaceae; genus Vibrio; species Vibrio sp. 10N.222.55.A1. The sequence goes on from NZ_JBFRSX010000008.1 coordinate 106,832, forward strand.
ACATTTCTTTGAATCACTGGTGATTCGATATGTTGATGATGAGTCTGAAACTTGCGTGCGACGTGCGTTTAATAAAGCGCAACCTCTGCCCGGTGAGTTAATGGCTTTAGGAGAATTGAAAGTGGAAAAAAGGATTATTATTCGCTCAATTATTGGCTCGCCCATCAATATCGCGATTGTGGTGGCCTTGCTGTTGATTTTAATTGGTGGTGGTTATTGGTGGATGTTCAGTCAACCAACCCCTGACGATAAAGCGCAATCTCTTATCGCTCCGATTGAACAGACAGCTATCCCAACTTTTGAAGTGGAAAGTGGTACCGAGCAAGCTGGAATCGACGGAATGGACGATTCTGAAGCCGAAGCTGACATGAGTTATCAAGGTGCTGATGACGACAGCTCATCTTTGCCACCGACTGTCGTTGAAGATACCGCGAGTGTTGGAGAAGTCGAACAAGATCAGCAGCGTGTCGTAATCACCTCTGATGTGGTTGATGCCTTGCTTGATGATAAACCTGAAAGTGCCGATACCAGTGCGATTGATGCTGCTGTTGAAGAAAACACAGGTGCCGCGGTGAGTTCGCAATCAGATGCAGACAAAGTGGAGTCACAGCCTTCAGCCGATGAAGCAACAGACCTAACACAGTCCACGCCACCGACTAAGAAAATTACATTCTCATTTTCTCGCGAAGAGTTACAAGCTATCTCTCCGCGAGCTTATACTTTGCAGTTGAGTGCGATGACCTCATTGGACGACGTACAGTCTTTCATTGAAGAGTATGACCTTGAGAACAAGGTTCGTATTTACCCAACACTTCGCAACGACACCAAGTGGTTTATTATCACTTATCAAGATTACCCAACGATTCAAGTGGCGAGAGACGCGGTAAGTGCGTTATCAAAACCCCTTCAACAGTTGGAACCTTGGGCAAAATCGATGAATCAAGTACATCGAGAGATAGAACGTGCGAAATAACCCTGAGCTTAGCCTCAAAATATGTTACATTCCGCAGCCTTATTTTTGAGTTGATAGATAGAGCAGTAAATGAAAAAGCAGCGTGCCTTTCTAAAATGGGCTGGTGGTAAATATGGCCTAGTTGAAGACATCCAACGTCACCTGCCACCTGCTCGTAAATTGGTAGAACCGTTTGTCGGTGCCGGCTCAGTATTTCTGAATACTGACTTTGAACAGTACCTGCTTGCAGATATCAATCCCGATCTTATCAACCTGTACAACCTGCTTAAAACCGATCCTGAAACTTATATCACGGAAGCGAAGCGCTGGTTCTGTCCTGAGAACAACCGTAAAGAAGCCTTCTTAGATATTCGCGCTGAGTTCAATGGTACAGATAACGTCATGTATCGTTCATTGGCTTTCTTGTATATGAACCGATTTGGCTTCAATGGCCTATGTCGTTACAACAAGAAGGGCGGTTTTAACGTTCCATTTGGTTCTTATAAAAAACCTTACTTCCCAGAAGCTGAGCTGGAATTTTTTGCCGAGAAAGCGAAAAAAGCCACCTTCGTCTGTGAGGGATACCATGAAACCTTTAGCCGCGCGCGCAAAGGCTGTGTGGTTTACTGCGATCCTCCATACGCACCACTGTCGAACACGGCAAACTTTACCTCTTACGCAGGTAATGGCTTTAGCTTAGATGACCAAGCTGCACTGGCGGATGTTGCTGAAAAAGCAGCGATGGAACGAGGCATCCCTGTCTTGATCTCAAACCATGACACCACCTTAACGCGCCGTTTATACCATGGTGCAGAACTGAACGTGGTCAAGGTTAAGCGCACCATTAGCCGTAATGGCGCAGGGCGCAATAAAGTCGATGAGTTACTGGCACTTTTTCATAAAGAGAAAAACCAGCAACACGCTTCAGAAGAATTGTAGCGGCCAACATAACCCTCGAACTCATTAAATTGAGTGACCAACGGGTACTTTCATAAACTAATCTTTCGAACTGCTAGGATCTGCTTAGTTGCTTAGGTAGAATTGCACACCAAATAGTCTTGGAATTGAGTCTTGTATTTGTATATGAGATGTCACAAGGCGGTGATATTCGCAATTTACTCACTCTTAAGAGGTTTGGTATGAAAGATTTTCTAATCGCTCCATCGATTTTGTCTGCAGATTTTGCTCGTCTTGGTGAAGACGTAGAAAAAGTACTCGCAGCTGGTGCTGATGTTGTGCACTTCGATGTGATGGACAACCACTACGTACCTAACCTGACTTTTGGCGCGCCTATCTGTAAAGCGCTGCGCGACTACGGTATTACGGCTCCTATCGATGTTCACCTTATGGTTAAGCCAGTAGACAGCATCGTGCCTGAGTTTGCTAAAGCCGGCGCATCAATGATTACCTTCCACGTTGAAGCTTCAGAGCACATCGATCGCACTCTACAGCTAATCAAAGAGCACGGCTGTAAAGCGGGTGTGGTTCTTAACCCTGCAACGCCGCTTTCTTGCTTAGATTACATCCTAGACAAAGTAGACATGATTCTACTGATGTCTGTGAACCCAGGCTTCGGCGGTCAATCTTTCATTCCGCACACGCTAGATAAACTACGTGCTGTTCGTAAGCTGATTGATGAGTCAGGCCGTGACATTCGCCTTGAGATTGATGGCGGCGTGAAGGTTGATAACATCCGTGAAATCGCAGAAGCGGGCGCAGATATGTTCGTTGCGGGTTCAGCTATCTTCAATCAACCAGATTACAAAGAAGTGATTGATGAGATGCGTGCAGAGCTTGCAAAAGTAAACGCATAATCGTAAAACTACAGATAGATTGAATATTAAGGGGCTAATTTGCCCCTTTTTTACGTCTTATAGCTCAACTCATAAGACGAACATAATAAATAGGAAAGTAAGATGTCATTAAGCTCAATAAAACTGATCGCCTTTGATTTGGATGGAACCTTGTTAGACAGCGTGCCTGATTTGGCCGTTGCTGCTGACCAAGCTTGTCAGGAGTTGGGTTTCCCTTCAGTGAGCGAAGAACAAGTTCGCGACTACGTAGGTAATGGTGCTGATGTTCTTATCGGACGTTCACTCAGCCGTAACTTGACGGTTGACCCAAGCCTAGAGCCAGAGCTACTGAAAAAAGCACGCATCCTGTTTGATGATTTCTATGAGCAGGGCGGTCACAAGCTAAGTCACCTTTACCCATCGGTTAAAGAGACGCTGGCTGAGCTGGATAAAGCCGGCTTCACTATGGCGCTGGTTACCAACAAGCCATCGAAGTTTGTACCAGACGTACTGGCGCAACACGGTATTGATAAGTACTTTGTTGATGTGTTGGGTGGCGACTCTTTCCCAGAGAAAAAACCGAACCCAGTCGCTCTGAACTGGTTGCTAGAAAAGCACAATGTAAAAGCGGAAGAGATGTTGATGGTTGGCGATTCAAGCAACGACATTAAAGCGGCTAAGAATGCAGGTTGTCACTCGTTTGGTCTGACTTACGGTTATAACCACGGCGAGCCGATTTCAGCATCAAACCCTGACTATGTCGCGGATAACGTCGCGCAATTACTAGATGTCGTTCTAGTTTCAGCATAAAGCGGACAAAAGTTAGCTAACCTACTAGCAAAATACTTATCAATGAGTACACTGGATGAGCCGTACAGAAGAGCTGTGCGGCTTTTCTATATTTAAGTTAAGAAGCTAAGCGTTCAATAAACTTAGCGAATAAGCAAAGGAATTAAAACCATGAGCAAGCCCATCGTATTGAGTGGTGTTCAACCATCTGGTGAACTAAGTATCGGTAACTACTTGGGTGCTCTACGTCAATGGCAACAGATGCAAGATGATTACGATTGCCAATACTGTGTTGTAGACCTTCACGCAATTACGGTTCGCCAAGATCCGAAAGCACTGCATGAAGCGACTCTAGACGCACTAGCAATCTGTCTTGCTGTCGGTGTTGATCCAAAGAAGAGCACGCTATTTGTTCAGTCACACGTACCAGAGCATGCTCAACTTGGTTGGCTTCTTAACTGTTACACACAAATGGGTGAACTGAGCCGTATGACTCAGTTTAAAGATAAGTCTGCACGTCACTCAAACGACGTAAACGTAGGCCTATACGACTACCCAGTGTTGATGGCTGCAGACATCCTGCTTTACGGTGCTCACCAAGTACCTGTAGGTAGCGACCAGAAACAACACCTAGAGCTAGCGCGTGATATCGCAACTCGCTTCAATAACATCTACGGTCCTGAAACGCCAATCTTCCAAGTACCAGAACCTTACATTCCAACAGTGAATGCACGTGTAATGAGCCTGCAAGACGCGACGAAGAAGATGTCTAAGTCGGACGACAACCGTAAGAACGTGATTACTCTGCTAGAAGAGCCTAAGTCGATCATCAAGAAGATCAACAAAGCGCAAACCGATGCAGAAACACCACCACGCATTGCTCACGATTGGGAAAACAAAGCGGGTATCTCTAACCTAATGGGTCTGTACTCTGCAGCGACGGGTAAAACGTTCGAAGAGATCGAAGCGCAGTACCAAGGCGTTGAAATGTACGGTCCGTTCAAGAAAGACGTAGGCGCAGCATTGGTTGAGATGCTTGAGCCGATTCAAGCTGAATATCACCGTATCCGTGCTGACCGTGCCTACATGGACGCAGTAATGAAAGCCGGTGCTGAAAAAGCCTCTGAACGTGCTGCAGTGACACTGAAAAAAGCATACGAAGCAGTAGGTTTTGTTACTCGCCCATAGGGTGAACTAACACAACTCGCTTGAGAATTTGAGCCCAAAGTAGCTGTTGTTTACTTTGGGCTTTTTCATGCCCATTCCATTTGCCTTCCTCGAAACCCCCTTGTTTGAATTGATAATTTACCCAGTATTTAGCTAGCATATCCATCGCTGTAATGCTGTGCAGATGATCTTATTTGGTACCCTCAAGCTTTATAAAATCACACTCGTTTCTATATATGTTGGAAATATATAACGTGCCAAACAATTGATGATTCCAAAGTGATAAGTTCCTCATTTTCTTGCCAACTGACTTATTCCTTTCATAAATAAACCTGATAGTTACCACAAAATACATGACTGCCCATAGATGGCAGTGACTATAACTCGATGAACTCAGGTGAAACGGATGGCTCTTTTACACAAACCTTCATTGCTAGCAGTGGCAATTGGTAGCTTGTTAACTACAAGCGCACACGCTGATTTGTTTATTTCACAATATGTGGAAGGCGGCAGCTATAACAAAGCGGTTGAGATTGCCAATAGTGGCGATAGCAGCATTAGTTTAGATGGTTACTCATTGGCGAAATCTGCCAATGGCAACGGATCATGGGGTGCCACTTTACCTTTAGATGGACACGTTTTAGCACCCGGTGAAGTACTCGTGGTCGCACATTCTAGTGCGAGTGATGAGATTAAAGCTCAAGCTGACATCATTAATGCCTCTATCGCCAATCATAATGGTGACGACCCGCTGGCTATCTTGAATTCAGACGGCTCGGTACATGATGTTGTTGGTTTGATGGGCGATGTGGACTGGGGCAAAGATGTTACTTTGGTTCGTGCGACACAAACACCTTCTGCGACGTTTGATGCTTCACAATGGGTATCGCTACCAAAAGACAGCATTGAAGGCCTAGGTTCACTAGACAGCGTTGAACTGCCAGAAGCGTTCACTTGTACACAAGATGGCTCTGACCCAGTATTCACCACCATTCAAGAAATCCAAGGTGAGGGCGCTACATCGCCATTCATCGATGGCTACCCGTACATCACCGACGATGAATATTTCGTAAAAGGTGTGGTAAGTGCGGTAACAACAGGCCTAACTAAAGGCTTCTACCTGCAAGCACTTGAGGATGATTTCAACTCAAGCACTTCTGAGGGTCTATTTATTCATACCAACCAGTCGAGCTCAGAGCTAGTAGCCGGTGATGTAGTGTGTGTGAAAGGCAAGGTTCAAGAATACTACAGCCACACTCAGCTGAAAGTAGAAAACAACCAATGGCTAAAACAGGGCGAGCAGCAGGCACCTGAAGCTACGGCGATTGAAGTGCTAGACAGTGACGAGAATTTCGCTGCAACGCTTGAACGCTACGAAGGCATGTTGGTGAAAACAACCGAAGCGCTTGATATGCGTGTGACGCGTACCTTTGGTTATGACTACGCAGGTCGTCGTAACAACATGGTACTGGCGCATGAGCGTATTAACATGCAGCCGAACCAGCTTTTCGCCGCGGGATCTGACGAAGCGAAGCAGCAAACTGAAGACAACGCAGACCGCCGTCTTTTCGTTGAAACCGATCAAAAAGCGGCTGATGGACAAGTCCCTTTCTACCCAGATTTTGGCCGCACTGATATCGACCAAGATGGTTCAACAGAAGATTACATCCGCATTGATGACACCATTGTTGGCCTAGAAGGCGTGCTGACTTACAGCTACGGTGAGTACCGTTTAATTGCGACTAACCAGATCTCGGCTGAAAACTATGTGCGTAACGATCCGCGTACCGACAAACCAGACATGGATGAAGGCGACCTACGTATTGCGACCTTCAACGTATTGAACTACTTCAACTCTCCATTTGGTGGCGACGCGAATCAGCACGGCAATAACCGTGGCGCGAACACCATCACTGAGTTTGAGATGCAGCAAGAGAAGATTGTGAACGCGATTCTTCGCTTAGATGCAGACATCATTGGCTTGATGGAAATTGAGAACAATGGCTTTGGTGAAGGCTCTGCCATTCAGCAACTTGTAAACCAACTGAATGATCGCATTGAGCGTAAGAAAGACCGTTATACCTTTGTGGCTGTCGACTCGAACGAAGACGGCGTAACCGACGAGATGGACTCTATTGGTACTGACGTTATCACAACGGGTGTTATCTACCGTAAGAAGGTGGTTAAGCTTAAAGACAGCCGTGTTATCGCGATGCCAAGCCAACAAGCACCAGAGGTGTTAGACGATTCAGGCAAGGTGATTGAAGACGGTAAGAACTACCAACGTGACTCATTGGCGCCAACCTTTAAAGTTAAAGGCACCAAAGAGAAACTCACCGTAGCGATCAACCACTTTAAATCGAAAGGCTCTAAGTGTTGGGAAGATGCTGCTCCGATTGAGCAGGGCGGCCAAGGCGGCGTTGATGCCGATAAGCAAGGTTCATGTGAGAACTTCCGTGTTGCTGCGGCGGTTGCATTAGGTGAAGCGCTCGATGGCATCAAAGGTCACAAAGTGATCCTGGGTGATATGAACTCGTACGGCATGGAAGATCCAATGCTGGTGCTAACCGATTACTCGGAAGAGAAATACGGCAAGCAGATCAAAGCAGCTCGTAATACCTACATTGATGGTGTTGAGCAGTTTGGTGATAGCGGTGCGGTGATTACGAAGAACTACGGTTATATCAATGCTGTGGCTCAAAAGCACCCAGACAGCTGGAGCTACTCATACAATGATGAAGTTGGCGCTCTAGACCACCTGCTGATCAGCGAAAGCCTGAAAGATAGGGTTGTCGATGCTACCGATTGGCACATCAATGGTGGTGAGTCGACGTTGTTTGACTACAACGAAGAGTACAAAGGTGACCTACCTAAGTACCAAGATCACTTCCGTTCATCGGATCATGATCCTGCGGTTCTTGAGTTAAGAGTCGGCGGTTCATTCGGCTTCGGTGCTCTTATGTCACTATTTGGCTTAGCAATGTGGCGTCGTCGTAAGTAGCTCAATCACAAATAGATTGGCTTGCCATACAAGTAAGCCAATTCAGATAACTTAACGCTATCTGTAAACAATTAAGGTCAACTTAGGTTGGCCTTAATTATTGGCGAAATGCAGTTTCCACTTGCCTTTCGCTATGGGTATTGCACAATACCGCCCCTATATCTCCCAATCCTTTAGTATTTAGCAAACGATTTCGACCCATGTTACTTATCATCGATAACTACGACTCTTTTACCTATAACTTGTATCAGTATTTCTGTGAGTTAGGGGTAACTGTAAAAGTTGTTCGCAACGATGAGATTGATATTGCGGGCATCGAAGCGCTAAATCCTAGCCATCTTGTTATCTCGCCGGGCCCATGTACGCCCGATGATGCGGGAATTTCGCTGCAGGTGATTGAACACTTCGTTGGTAAGCTGCCGATCTTAGGTGTGTGTCTTGGTCATCAAGCCATTGCTCAAGTCTTTGGTGGTGAAGTGGTGAGAGCCAGACAAGTGATGCACGGTAAAACCTCGCCTATTCGTCATAACGGGAAGAGTGTTTTTCAAGGTCTCAATAACCCTCTGACTGTGACTCGTTACCACTCTTTAGTGGTGAAAAACGGCACATTACCAGACTGTTTTGAGCTGACGTCTTGGACGGAATTTGAAGATGGTAGTATGGATGAGATCATGGGTTATCAACACAAAACCTTGCCGATTGATGCCGTCCAATTTCACCCTGAATCGATTAAAACAGAGCAAGGACACCAGCTTCTCGCTAACTTCCTAGCACGCTGAGTGTTTAAATTTGGCTTTTCATTCGTTCAAATAAGCCAGTTAAACGTATTACCTCGTTCGTTAAGCGTTTTAATTCGGGCGCGCCGCGTCTTCATCCCTCTGACGCCGATCACTTTTTATAACATTTCTCCCTCTTCAGGCTAAGTTTTTAGTCTATGCAATATTATTCGCCTTATTTCCTCTCGAACCCCTTATACCGCTGTACCAGTAAGGCTTTGCTGTTGATGGATAGACGTTTAGTTAAAAAAAGCTTCATAAAACAGATTGTTTGATGCATAAATAGTCATAGGTAGTGACGTTTAGCTGGTTGTTAGGGATGGCTAAAGAATAATCTACTATTGAAAAGGTTAATTAAATGTAAATATAATGCTGCAGCGGGATTATGGCGGGACAAAATATCTTTATCTCACTTATGAACCATTACGCTTATTTGCGAAGCTTGCGGTATCGAGAAGGAATGTACGATGACAGTGGAAAATAATGTAGAACGTAGTCTTTTTAATGAGGTGATGGTGCCTTGTTATAACCCAATGGAAATGATCCCGGTAAAAGGGGAAGGCGCACGCGTTTGGGACCAACAAGGCCGAGAGTATATCGACTTTGCTGGCGGTATCGCTGTGAGCTGCTTGGGTCACTGTCACCCAGCAATGGTGAATGCCGTTACTGAGCAAGCAAACAAGATTTGGCATCTGAGTAACGTGATGACCAACGAACCTGCACTGCGTCTAGCGAAGAAGCTAACCGACGTATGTTTTGCAGAAAAAGTATTCTTTGCGAACTCTGGTGCAGAAGCGAACGAAGCAGCACTTAAGCTAGCTCGTCGTTGGGCTGCGGATGTTCACGGTCCTGAGAAATCTGAAATCATTGCATTCAAACAAGGTTTCCACGGTCGTACTTTCTTTACTGTAACCGTTGGTGGTCAAGAAGCTTACTCAGATGGCTTCGGTCCAAAACCTGGCGATGTAACTCACCTACCTTACAACGATATTGCCGCTCTAGAAGCGCATATCTCTGATCGCACTTGTGCCATCATGATGGAACCTCTGCAAGGCGAGGGCGGTATCATCTCTCCAACGGCTGAGTTCGTGAATACGGTTCGTGAACTGTGTGACAAGCACAATGCATTGTTGATTTTTGATGAAGTACAAACAGGTAATGGTCGTACTGGTAACTTCTATGCTTACCAAGGTCTGGGCGTGACGCCAGACATTCTAAGCACAGCGAAGTCTCTAGGTGGCGGTTTCCCTATCGGCGCAATGCTGACGACGTCTGAACTGGCTACACACCTTAAGGTTGGTACGCACGGTTCTACATACGGTGGTAACCCACTGGCGTGTGCGGTAGCTGAAGCAGTGGTTGACGTAGTTAGCCAACCTGAGACTCTAGAAGGCGTAAAAGAGCGTGAAGCGCTATTCCGTGATGGTCTAACTAAGATTAACGACAAATACCAAATTTTCAGTGAGATTCGTGGTAAAGGCCTATTGTTAGGTGCTGCACTGAATGACGAATGGCAAGGGCGTGCGCGTGACGTATTAGTAGCAGCAGGCGAGCAAGGCCTAATGGTACTGGTTGCGGGTGCAAACGTGGTTCGTTTTACTCCATCACTGGTTATCACTAAACAAGAAATTGAAGAAGGTTTATCAAAACTAGACAAAGCAATCGCTACGCTAGTTTAGCCTGAGCGGCGTCATAGGAATGATCGCCAATAGAGCGATCCCATGACGTTCTGCTAAAGGCCCAAGCTTCTGGTTTTGGGCCTATTTTGCATCTGGAGGGAATATTGATGCTAGTTGTTCGCCCAATAAAACTGTCTGATTACGATGCGCTGCACACCTGTGCAGTTGAATCAGGTCATGGATTCACATCTCTTCCGGTTAACGAAGAATTGTTAACTAACCGAATTACCCATTCTGAATACAGCTTTGCGAAAGCAGACGTGACCGAACCCGGTGATGAAGGCTATCTAATGGTGGGTTTCGACGCTGAAACTGGCGAAGTTGCTGGTACAACGGGTATCGAAGCTTCCATTGGCTGGGATGTGCCTTTTTACTCGTACCACATCAGTAAAGTGGTTCACTCTTCACAGCGCCTTAAAGTGAATAACGTGGTTAAGCTGTTGACGTTTGGTAATAACTACACAGGCTGCAGCGAAATTTGTACGCTGTTCTTACGTCCTGATTACCGCAAAGGCTTAAACGGTCGACTGATGTCTAAGTGTCGTTTCCTACTGATGGCTGAGCACCCAGAGCGTTTCTCAAAAACGATCTTTGCTGAGATGCGTGGTGTATCAGATGCGGAAGGCAATTCTCCTTTCTGGCAATGGCTGCAAGAACATTTCTTCTCGATTGACTTCACGCTTGCCGATTACCTAACCGGTATTGGTAAGAAAGGCTTCATTGCTGACCTAATGCCTAAGCTACCTATCTACGTGAACCTACTGAGCAAAGAAGCTCAAGCGGTGATCGGAGAGGTACATGACAATACGCGCCCTGCACTTAAGTTGCTGGAACGTGAAGGTTTCACCAACCGTGGTTATGTCGACATCTTTGATGCAGGCCCAACGGTTGAGTGTGATCTAAGAAACATCGAATCTGTGCGTCACTCAATTCGAGCACAGGTTCAAATTGCAGAGCACTCTAGCTCTAAAGACTTCCTAATTGGTAATACCTCGTTTGAGAACTTCCGCGCAGTAGCCGCGAAAGGTGCGTATGACCAAGCAAGCGACACAGTGATTTTATCATCTGAAGTAGCAAGCGCTCTTGAAGTAAAAGAAGGCGAATTCGTTCGCATGTTGGCTCAATAAGAGCGGCGATTATCTGTCGAAGATTTTAAGGATAGAAGTATGACTCAGTGGATAGCAGGACAGTGGGTGGCAGGTCAAGGTGACGCCATGACATCAGTAAGCCCATACAACAATGAAGTAGTGTGGCAGGGTGATAGCGCGACACCAGCACAGGTTGAATCTGCAGTAGCAGCAGCTCGTGAAGCCTTCTTGGTTTGGAAAAAACTGAGCTTTGCAGAGCGTGAAGCGATCGTGTTGAACTTTGCTGAGAAAGTTAAAGAGAACAGCGAAGAAATCGCGCAAATCATCGCGAAAGAGACGGGTAAACCGATTTGGGAAACTCGCACTGAAGCGGGCGCAATGGCGGGCAAGATTGCTATTTCAATTCGTGCTTACCATGAGCGTACCGGTGAAGCTTCTCGTGAAGCGGCAGGCAACCAGATTGTACTGCGTCACCGTCCATTAGGCGTGATGGCAGTATTTGGTCCTTATAACTTCCCTGGTCACCTACCTAACGGTCATATTGTTCCTGCACTGCTATCGGGTAATACCGTGGTATTTAAGCCTTCAGAGCAGACACCTTGGACGGGTGAGTTTGCGATGAAATTATGGCAAGAAGCGGGTCTTCCTGCTGGCGTAATCAACTTAGTACAAGGCGCTAAAGAGACAGGTATCGCACTGGCCGATGCTAAAGGTCTTGATGGCGTGCTGTTCACAGGTAGCGCTAATACTGGGCATATCCTTCACCGTCAATTCGCGGGCCAACCGGGCAAGATGCTGGCACTAGAGATGGGTGGCAATAACCCTATGGTGATCAGTGACCAATATGGTGACGCAGACGCAACGGTATACACCATTATCCAATCGGCGTTCATCAGTGCGGGTCAACGTTGTACATGTGCTCGTCGTTTGTACGTGCCTGTTGGCGAGAAGGGGGATCTGCTACTCGATAAGCTGGTCGCAGCGACGCAAAAGATTCGTGTTGATCAGCCATTCGCTGAACCAGCACCCTTCATGGGTCCTCAGATCTCTGAAGCTGCGGCTAAGTTCATTCTGGACGCGCAAGCGAATCTACAATCGTTAGGCGGCGTCAGCCTAGTAGAAGCAAAAGCGGGTCAAGCGGCGTTTGTTTCTCCGGGTATTATCGACGCAACCAACATTGCTGAGCTGCCGGATGAAGAGTACTTCGGTCCACTGCTACAAGTGGTTCGTTACCAATCGCTAAAGCAAGCGGTTGAGCTAGCTAACGACACACGCTTTGGTTTATCTGCTGGCTTAGTATCAACAGATGATTCTGAATGGGAATACTTTGTTGACCATATCCGTGCGGGCATTGTTAACCGTAACCGCCAGCTAACAGGCGCAAGTGGCGATGCTCCATTTGGTGGTCCAGGTGCTTCGGGCAACTTACGCCCAAGTGCTTACTACGCGGCTGACTACTGTGCTTACCCTATGGCTTCAATGGAAGGTGGCGAAACTCAACTTCCGGCAACGTTTAGCCCAGGTATTGAGCTTTAATTTAGGCTAATGAGTCTTAGGCTTATGCGTTAAGTTTGAAATAGGAAGCGGTGCTATCGCTTCCTTTTTCCATCACGCCCAACACCTAGATTGGGCGGTAGATAATAATAGAAAAGTATGTCACAGGCTGATGGCTGCTGACTCTGTGTCTCAGCCTCTCCCTTTCTAATCCAAATTACTAGCTTGCTAGAACCTCTGACAAGGAGTCACCATGACGCCCGATCTACTCTTTAAATCACTTTGGGACGATTACATTCACAGGCTTTGTCCATCGGCTGAGAAAGTACATCACTTGCTGAAAGAAGACGAAGCTCTGATTAATGATCACATTGCACTGCGTACTTTCAATGTTGCTCCGCTAGGTATTGAAACATTGGCTAAGCCTTTCCTTGAGCTAGGTTATAAAGCGTGTGGCGATTACTTGTTTGAGAGTAAGAAGCTAGTCGCGAAGCATTACGAGCACCCAGATCCAAATCAACCTAAAGTGTTCATTAGTGAGTTGAAGGTCGAAGAGTGTTCAAGTGATTTACAACAGATCGTTGCTAAATTGGTTGAGCAAGTCGACGTAAGCAAGCTTCAAGGCCATGAATTCTTGTTTGGTGGTCGTCTATGGGACTTGAGCTTCGCAGATTTCCAAGTGCTTGCAAAAGAGAGTGAATACGCGTCTTGGCTCGCAGCTCATGGTTACGGTGCCAACCACTTTACAGTGAGCGTTAATCAACTCGATGCTTTTGATGAAGTGCAGGCAGTGAATGATTATTTGAGCGAATCAGGCTTCACGATCAATGCATCTGGTGGCCAGGTTAAAGGCTCTCCAGAGGTCTTATTAGAGCAATCATCAACAATGGCAGATAAAGTCCCAGTTTCATTTGTTGAGGGCAATGAGATGATTCCTGGAGGCTTCTATGAGTTCGCTAAGCGTTATGCGATGGCTAATGGTGAGCTTTATACCGGTTTTGTGGCAGCATCGGCTGACAAGATCTTCGAAAGCACTAACGGTTAAAGAAAGATACGAGTACGGACTTTACCCTAAAGATGCAGATAGGCTTCGCTTCGAGAGTGTTTGCGCTTCGAAGCTGTAGGTGTTTCATTCGTATTTTCTTTGTAGATCTTTAGAAAACAAAAAAGCCACCAAATTTGCATTTGGTGGCTTTCAAATTTTAGGCTCAGTTAATCGAGATTAACGAGTGCCATATACCACGATAGTTTTACCGTGTGCAGAAATTAGGTTCTGCTCTTCTAGCATCTTCAAGATACGACCAACGGTCTCACGAGAACAACCAACGATCTGGCCAATCTCTTGGCGAGTGATCTTGATTTGCATGCCGTCAGGGTGAGTCATTGCATCTGGTTGTTTTGCTAGGTTTAGTAGCGTTTGTGCGATACGACCAGTTACGTCAAGGAACGCTAAGTCACCAACTTTTTGGCTAGTTACTTGTAGACGGTTTGCCATTTGCGCTGATAGACGCATTAGGATGTCTGGGTTCACTTGGATAAGTTGACGGAATTTCTTGAAAGAAATTTCAGCTACTTCACAAGGAGATTTTGCACGAACCCAAGCTGTACGCTCTTGGTCTTCTTCGAATAAGCCTAGCTCACCGATGAAGTCGCCTTGGTTTAGGTAAGAAAGAATCATTTCCTTACCTTCTTCGTCTTTGATAAGAACTGCCACAGAACCTTTAACAATGTAGTACAAGGTTTCTGCCTTTTCACCAGCATGAATCAAAGTACTTTTTGATGGGTACTTATGAATATGACAGTGTGAAAGGAACCACTCTAATGTTGGATCGGTTTGAGGTTTACCTAGAACCATAATATCTCACTTCCTCTGCAGGGTATGCTTGCCGCTTTCCGTATTTTAGCTAAGCCTGGATTGACTTGTAGGATAAGAGCACTCGTTGAGCGCTGCAAGCTATCTTGTGTTTCGTTTAAGAATAGTATCCTTTTTCAGGTACTATTTCTTGATTTTAATCGTGACCAAGCTACGATTTTTTACGCAAAATTGTGCACATGATCACGGTATGAAAAGTAATCAACCAGAATGGTGCTCTGTTAACCAATTTTTCCGGTTTCGATGAGTTGTTGTAGGATCGGCCTTACAATGAGCTCCATAGCAAAACTCATCTTCCCTCCTGGTACCACAAGCGTGTTGTGGCGAGACATAAATGAGCCATCAATCATAGCTAAAAGGTAAGGGAAATCGACGTTTTTGATGCCGCGCAAACGTATAACAACGAAGCTTTCGTCTAAACTTGGGATCCCTTTAGCGTTGAGAGGGTTTGATGTGTCTACCGTTGGAACACGCTGAAAGTTGATGTGAGTACGCGAAAACTGAGGAGTAATGTAGTTAAGGTAATCATCCATCGAGCGAACAATCGAGTCCATTACTGCTTCACGAGAATGACCACGATCGCGTGTGTCGCGAACGAATTTCTGGATCCATTCTAAGTTGACGATAGGTACCATGCCGATCAGCAAGTCGACGTGTTGAGAAACATTGATATCGCCATCAACCACACCGCCGTGCAGGCCTTCGTAAAACATCACATCTGAATTTTCTGGGATCTCTTGCCATGGCGTAAAGGTGCCTGGCATTTGATTGTAAGGAACGGCTTCATCGAACGTGTGCAGGTAGCTACGTACCTTGCCTGTACCTTCGTTACCGTATTTACGGAAGAACTCTTCTAATGCGCCAAAATCGTTGGCTTGTGGACCAAAGTAGCTGATGTGCTTACCTTGCTCGCGAGCCTTACGGATCTCGACATCCATCTCTGGTCGAGTGAAGCGATGGAAACTATCCCCTTCAACCCAAGCGGCCTTCACGTCCATCATATTGAACATTTTTCGGAAGGCTTCTGAGGTAGTGGTGGTGCCGGCTCCTGATGAACCCGTCACCGCAATAATTGGATGTTTAGCGGACATGACAACCCTTGTCTTTTGAGTAACTTACTTGTTAGCAATCGTTTACCACTATAACACGGCTCCTTTATGAGCGCAGCCTAGAAGCGTTTTGTGACTTGAATATCAACGGTTTCATGCAGCTCAGAAAATACGATGCTGACTTCCTTTGAGGCTAATTGATGTTTCACTTGATCAATCTTGTTTTGCAGTGAAACCTCTACGTCGCCGTAGTCTGTGCCTTCACGCAGCACGAATTCTTTAATGAGGTTTTCCAGTGTTTCTGGTGCAATGTCTTGCCATGGGATGATCATAAATACTTCTCTCTTTTATGTTCATAAATAGGTTTATTGATGTGTTGATTACTGTGTCTAGTGACGTCTACTACTCAGTCCTTAAAAAAGGCTCGCTCATTATGCCGAATCTTGAATACTTTCATAGTAGGCGGGTAATGCTTCTTCTAACCAAAACCTTGGTTTGAGCGTGCTACCGGTAATGAACCCCACATGGCCGCCTTTTTGAAACAGGCGATAGTCGATGTTGTCAGGCAACACGAACTTTGGAATTACGTCGTCTGTCATAAACGGATCGTCTTTGGCATGGATGATCTGAGTCGGTAGTTTAATCTTATTAAGTTTAGGAAGCGCTGAGCACTGAGCATAGTAGTCCTGAGCATTCTTGAACCCGTGCAGAGGCGCAGTAATCCGTTCATCAAACTCATACAGCTTGTCTATCTTCTTAATGGTTTCGGCGGTGATACCGAGCTTTTCTTGCAACAGCTTAATCTTTTTCAAGGCATTCGATTTGAGAGAGTTGAGCAGGTACTTTTTATAGAGCTTAGAGAAACCTCGCTCAATACGACTAGAGCAACAAGCCAGATCAAAAGGTGCAGAGACAATCGTCGCCGCCGACAGCAATGGGTCGTCCGCGTATTCAGCCAAATAGTTCGCCAGCATGTTACCGCCCAAAGAGATACCAACCGCTACCTTAGGGTTATTGGGAAACTGGGCGTGTAGGTGTCTTAGGAAAAAGCGCGCATCTTCGACCTCACCTGAATGGTAAGCACGAGCTAGGCGATTGGGTTTTCCGCTGCAGCCTCTGAAGTGCATCATTACCGATAACCAACCATCTTTAGCAAATGCATTCATCAATCCGTTGGCGTAAGGGCTCTCAAAGCTACCTTCTAAACCATGGAATAGAACGAATATCGGCTTGTTACTTCGATCATCATTGCTTGGGTTGTCACAGTCTGGTGATTCGCTCCAAGCAAGATCAAGAAAGTCACCATCGGGAGTTTCTAAGGTTTGCCAGTGAGGATGAAACAGCGCCTGTTTTCTAATAAACCGTGGCACTAAGGTTTGTAAGTGCGGATTAGAGAGACCAGCGGCTGCGGTAAATATTGTCATAAAAACGATCCATGCTTCTTTGATGGGCTTTGATAACGTGTTGAGCTTGCAGTGAAACGCCCACGTTTTTATTTGAGCTTGGTTGATTCTCGGCATAAGCGCAAGGCTTTCACTTATACGAGACACAAAAACAGGCTATGGGTAACCGTTTGAATAATATCAAGGTTAAGCTTGGATCTTGATTGAATAAAAGGGAAAGAGAACGAGCTAGGGCTGTGGTGCTGGTTCAGAAAAAGCGTCGCAGAGGTTTTCAGCCCCTAATAAACGACAGTACTGAAAAGTGAGCGGTGATTGCTGGTTAGCGTACAGTTGTAGGGAGTTTATACAGTCGACCAGATCGGACTGTTGTTGCTTTTCAAGCTGTAACTCAAACTTTAGCGCTTCACGGTATAGAGAGTCGACAACGTGTGCTTTGAGATGTTTACGTAGCTCTCGATAGCTATGAAGCAGGGTTTCAGAGCGGCTTAAACACTGTTGAACTTTATGCCACTCTTCTTCAGCAAAAGACAATTGCTGCTCATCAAGCCATTTGAGAAGCAGCAGTAGATTGACGTTGCCGTGGAACTGGTTTTGCAAAGCTAAGCACGCATCCTTTACACCGCGCACACTGTAATACTGAAGGCTAAATTGCCATAGTCGTTCCAGTGTTAGTGATATTGGGGCGTGCTCTGGGCTCATAAGCTATCCATATCCTGTTCCATCTGCTCAAGCTCTTCTTGAGTGGACATCCAATCCATTTCAACTTCTTCTAGCTGTGACTTACTGCTCGCTTGGAGAGCGAGTACTTTATTCAGTTTAGCCTTATTTTCAGCTTCATACAGTGATGTGTCGGATAATTCTTGCTCAGCTTCTTCAAGAGCCTGCGTTAATTTATCCATCTGCTTTTCAAATTGAGTGAGCTTTTTACGAAGTGGTGCCGTCAGTTTACGGAACTCGGCTTCTTTACGTTTCTGCTCTTTTTTCGCTGCTGCACTGTTGGCGCCGTCTTTGGCTGGTGCCAATGCTTGTGCCTCTTTGCGCTCAACTTTCTGTTGCTCGGTTAGCCACTTGTAGTAATCGCTTAGGTCACCATCAAACGGTGCGACTTGGCGGTCGTGTACAAGGTATAAATCATCGGTAGTTGCACGCAGTAGGTAACGGTCGTGCGATACGATAACCATTGCGCCTTCAAACGTCTGCAGGGCAAAAGTCAGCGCTTGACGCATGTCGAGATCCAAGTGGTTGGTTGGTTCATCGAGTAGCAACAGGTTCGGTTTTTGCCATACCAGTAGCGCCAGAACTAAACGCGCTTTTTCACCACCAGAGAAGGGTGCTACTTTATCAAGTGCTTTTTCACCTTGGAAACCGAAGCTACCTAGGTAATCACGCAATTGTTGCTCGGTGTGTTTAGGGGCAATCTGCATCATGTGCTGCAGCGGTGTTTCTTCTGGGTGCAACGTTTCTAACTGGTGCTGTGCAAAGTAACCAATCTTAACGCCTTGCGAATAACTCAGTTCACCGCCTTGCTGTTTAAGTTCGCCAGAAAGCAGTTTAATCAGTGTTGATTTACCAGCACCATTTCGACCAAGTAGACCAATACGGCTACCCGGTACTAGGTTCAGGCGAATTTTCTCTAGAATCAGATTGTCATCATAGCCCGCTGATACTTCATCCATCATCATGATTGGATTTGGTAGCGCGTCTGGTTCTCTAAACTCAAAGCTGAATGGATTATCAAACTGAGCAGGCAGCACTTGTTCCATTTTCTCTAGCGCTTTAATACGGCTTTGCGCTTGGCGAGCCTTTGAAGCTTTGTAACGGAAACGGTCAATGTAGCTCTGCATGTGAGACATCTGTTTCTGCTGCTTTTGGTACATCGCTTGTTGCAGAATCAGTTTTTGCGCTCGTTGGGTTTCGAACGATGAGTAGTTACCCGTGTACTCATTGAGCTGTTGGTTTTCAACGTGCACGATGCGGTTGACGATAGGGTCTAAGAAGTCTCTATCGTGCGAGATAAGCACTAGCGTGCCAGGGTAGCTTTGTAACCAACGCTCTAGCCACATTACTGCGTCTAAATCCAAGTGGTTGGTAGGCTCATCGAGTAGCAGTAGGTCACTGCGACACAGTAGGGCTTGCGCTAGGTTCAAACGCATACGCCAACCACCTGAGAATTGAGTCAGGTTCCATGTCATTTGTTCTTGGCTAAAGCCTAGGCCATCCAGTAACTCGGCAGCACGTGCCTTTATGCTGTAACCACCAATGGTTTCAATCTTGCCGTGGATCTCTGCTACCAATGTGCCATTGTCGGCTTGTTCAGCTTTCTCTAGTTGATCTTCAAGGCCGCGGTATTCACGGTCACCATCAATCACGTATTCAATTGCTGTTCTTTCTAATGCAGGGGTTTCTTGAGCAACCCAAGCCATTTCCCAATGGGCAGGTTTGCTGAATGAGCCCGCATCAATAGACAGTTCGTCCTTAATTAAGGCGAATAGCGTAGATTTACCACAGCCGTTTTTACCAACCAAACCGATCTTGTCGCCAGGGTGAAAAGTCGCAGATGCTTGGTCGAGGAGTGGCTTACCGCCGCGTAGCAATTGAATATCAGAGAAAGTAATCATAATTGAAATAGCATAGAAATTAGAGGTGAACAGACGCCTGCATAGTAGGCTGAAACCAGATAAAAGTCGATCACAATGCAATTTGCGTTATGATGCCAATAACATATTAATAACTTTTGCTTAAATTCTTGTGGCCTTGCCACCGTTTAGCCCTCAAAGGAATGTTTCAAAGGAATGAGTAATACTCCCTCGACAGACAAAGTCGTGCCAAAGGTGTTGATCATCTACGCGCACCCAGAGCCGCAAACCTCTATTGCTAACCAGATGATGGTTAAGAAGGTAGAGTCGCTCGGTCATGTCAAAGTTCATGATCTCTACGCCATCTACCCTGACTTCTTTATTGATGTGCCTTATGAGCATGAATTGCTCCTTCAGTACGATGTGATCGTGTTTCAGCATCCTCTGTTCATGTATTCCTGTCCTTCATTGTTAAAAGAGTGGTTTGATCGCGTGTTAGGCAAGGGTTTTGCGTTTGGTGAGCAGAGCGCACTTAAAGGCAAACACTGGCGCAGTGTGATTACTACCGGTGGTAAAGAAGAGGCGTTTGGTGCCGCAGGCTATAATAAATATCCATTACAAGAGATCTTGCAACCATTCGAGCTTACCGCTGCTTTGTGTCAGATGAATTGGATATCCCCTTTGGTTTTACACTGGGCACGAAATGTCTCCGATATGACGCGTTACCAACACGCCGAAGCGTATCGAAATTGGTTGCGAGACCCGCTACAAGATATAGGAGCAGATGATGGCTCTGACTAATGATTTTCTACAAAGTAGCGTGATATTTTTAGCGGCTGCTGTGGTTGCGGTTCCTATCGCACAGCGTGCCGGTTTGGGTTCAGTACTTGGTTACTTATTAGCGGGCGTGGCAATTGGCCCATGGGGGCTTGGCTTAATCAGTGATGTCGAAGCGATTCTACACTTCTCCGAATTCGGGGTGGTACTGCTGCTCTTCTTGATTGGTCTCGAACTTAATCCGAAAAAACTGTGGCAGATGCGAGCGCCGATTCTAGGACTCGGTGGCGCACAAGTGCTGATCACCACTCTGATTATTACCGCCATCGCCTGTCTATTTGGATTAACTTGGCAAACCAGCCTGGTAATAGGTATGGGTTTAGCGTTGTCTTCGACAGCCATTGCTTTACGCGTTATTGAAGAGCGAGAACTTGGTGGTAAAGAAGCCGGGCAGTCAGGCTTTGCAGTACTGCTTTTCCAAGATATAGCTGTTATCCCTATGTTGGCGATGCTGCCTTTGCTCGTTGGCAATACGGGCGGCAGTTGGGCTGACATGCTGTGGATGCTAGGCGGTGTGATTGGTCTGCTGGTCGGTGGTCACTTCTTGTTGAGGCCACTGTTCCGATACGTAGTGATGAGCGGTGTCCGTGAGCTTTTCACGGTTGCAGCGTTGTTATTGGTGATTGGTATTGCCGTCATCATGCAGCAGATTGGCTTATCGATGGCATTAGGTACTTTCTTGGCGGGCGTCCTTCTGGCTGAAAGTGAATATCGACACGAGCTTGAAATTGCGATTGACCCATTCAAAGGGTTACTGCTCGGCCTGTTCTTTATCTCGGTTGGCATGGCGGTAAATCTAGGTTTATTGGCAGAAAGCCCATTCGCAATACTAATAGCTGTAATGGCCCTCGTGGTGTTGAAAGGTTTAGTGCTGTACGCGCTAGCTCGTATCTTTGGAACACAGGCAAAAGCGCGTAGCCGAATGGCGATGATTCTTAGCCAAGGTGGTGAGTTTGCTTTCGTTATTTTTACCGCGGCGAGTGCGCAGGGCATCTTAAGTGGCGAACAGGTGTCGTTCTTACTGGTAGTAGTGAGCCTGTCTATGGTGACCACGCCACTAATGCTTAAGCTGCAAGATAAGTTCTTTGCTCGTCAACTGAACCAAATCAGCGAAAGTGCGATGTCTTCGGATGTGGTTGATCGCAGCCCTCGAGTGATCATTGCTGGCTTTGGTCGCTTCGGTCAGATCATCGGTCGCTTGATGTACGCTAATAAGATTCGTATCACTGTCCTTGAAAGTGATGCCAGCCAAATCCATATCCTTAGAAAGTTTGGCTACAAAGTCTTTTACGGAGACTCGACTCACCTAGAGCTATTACGCGCAGCCGGTGCTGATAAAGCAGAGGCGATTGTGTTGTGTACTGACTCCCCTGATGAAATCATGAAAACCGTCGATTTATGTAAGCAGCACTTCCCACGCTTAAAGATCTTGGCGCGTGCACGAAGCCGTGTTGAAGCGTATCAACTACTTAACCACGGTGTGAGTAACTATTCGCGTGAAACCTTCCTTGGAGCATTGGATTTAGGTCGTCAAACATTGACTGAACTTGGCATGCATCCATATAAAGCGAAGCGAGCAGAAGCACACTTTAGAAAGTTGGATAATGGTATGCTGAAAGAGTTGCTGCCTCAGCATAACGAAGATGCCGAGTTAGCCCAAAGAGCGAAAGAGGCTCGTAAAGAACTTGAAGAGATCTTTGGACACGAGATGGAAAACGATCACCAATCTCGAAACTATTGGCAGTAGCTTGAAGTGATAACTCATGCTTGAGCTTAGAAATAGAGCTTGGGCATAGAAATAACAGACTATAGAACTAACCTAATAATAAACGCGGTCTCTGCTTAACTTATCAATAAAGTGAGTGGGAAGAACCGCGAATCCAGAGCAGTAAAGGATATGAACGTGAAACAGAAAAAACGCTTTATCGCAGGGGCAAGCTGCCCAAGTTGCAACACTCAAGACACACTCCGTTGGTGGATTGAAAATAATATCGAGCTGGTGGAATGTGTCGATTGTGACTTCACAGAACAGCGTAAACCGAAAACTGTAGAGAAATCTGAACACGCGAATCAAGAAATGATCGGTATTTTTAAGCCAGAATGATTGAGTTTCGTTAATTGATCCCCATAATATCCCGGTACAGAATTTTTCCTAAGCTCAACTGTTCGAGCTTAGTCCAAACCTCCTTGGAGCTCTCATGAAAATTGAAAAGAACGTAGTAGTTAGTGTTGCATATCAAGTGAAACTTGAAGATGGCGTAGTAGTTGACCAATCAACTGCAGAAGCTCCACTAGATTACCTTCACGGTCACAACAACCTAATTACAGGTCTTGAAAAAGAGCTTGAAGGCAAAGTAGCTGGCGACAAGTTCTCTGCAACTGTTACTCCAGAAGATGCATACGGCGAACACAACGACGCACTAGTTCAACGTGTTCCTGCTGACGTATTCCAAGGTGTTGAGCAAATCGAAGTTGGCATGCGTTTCCTAGCGGATACTGACCAAGGTCCAATCCCAGTTGAAGTTACTGAAGTAGATGGCGACGAAGTTGTTGTTGATGGTAACCACATGCTAGCTGGCCAAACTCTAACGTTTGACGTTGAAGTTGTAGCGGTTCGTGAAGCGACTGAAGAAGAAGTTCAACACGGTCACGTACACCAAGAAGGCGGCTGTGGCGGTCACGACCACGATCATGACCACGAAGGCGGTTGCTGTGGTGGCGAAGGCCATGACCACGGTGAAGAGAAAAAAGACGGCTGCTGCGGCGGCGGTAGCTGTGGTTCTCACTAATACCGAATTAACGGTTTAGTTTAAGAATCTTGAAAGCCTCCCTTGTGGAGGCTTTTTGCGTTTAGGAGTCTCGCTTTTTGACCTCGCTTTTCTCTACCAAACTAAGTGTCCGCAAATCTAAGCATTCGTAAAAGTTTGGTTTTCGTTATCAGACATCGAACCATGGATGTGGTATTGATAGCACAACATTATAAGACGACGTCAGTGGAGAGTTTGTATGTCACAGCCTTTTTCAATTGCCATTCATGGTGGTGCAGGAACCATCTTGCGCGAGCAAATGAGCTATGAATTAAAAGCGGGTATTACCGAGGCTTTGGAAAAATCGGTTTTGGCTGGTTATCAAATATTGCAATCGGGTGGTGATGCTCTGGATGCGGTAGTGGCATCGGTTAAGGTGATGGAAGACAGCCCGCACTTTAATGCCGGTAGGGGCTCTGTTTTGACGCATGATGAATTTGTTGAGATGGACGCTTCTGTGATGCATGGCCGCGAAATGGATGCAGGTGCTATTGCAGGCGTTCGCCATATCAAAAACCCAATTGAGCTTGCACGTGATGTGATGCGGAAAAGCGACCATGTGTTGCTGATTGGTGAAGGTGCCGAGAAGTTTGCGTTTGAGCATGACTACACCTTTACCGAGCAAGACTACTTCTTTACTGAGCGCCGCTATGACCAACTTCAGTCGATGAAAGAGAAAGGCATCTTTGCTCTGTCTGAAGCGAAATATGATGAACAGCAAGCTGAGAAATACCCTGACGATAAAAAGTACGGCACGGTTGGTGCGGTCGCATTAGACCAAGCGGGTAACTTAGCGGCAGCAACCAGTACCGGTGGCGTGACCAATAAGAAATACGGTCGTGTGGGTGACTCTCCGATCATTGGTGCAGGAACCATCGCTGAAAATGGCAATGTTGCCGTCTCAACAACCGGGATGGGTGAGTTCTTCCTACGTAAAATGGTCGCCAGTGATGTCGCAGCACGAATGCGTTATCTGAAAGAAGATGTGCACACCGCTTGTGAAACGATCATTCAAGGTGAATTGAAAACCATGGGTGGAGAAGGTGGCTTGATCGCTATCGATGGCCAAGGCGATATACATTTTGGTATGAACAGCTCAGGAATGTATCGTGCAAGCGTTGATACTCAAGGTCGTGTTGAAGTGAAGATTTATGCCGACGACTAAGTTGGTATCGGCTTAATTGGCTTTAGCTTATTCACTGAGATGAAATAAACAAAAGGGCGACAGATAAGTATCTGTCGCCCTTTTAGTTTTCTATGTCCCGTCCTGAAATGTGTTTACACATTGAGGACGAGAAACTAACGATATGCGTCGTTAGATTTAATTGGTTATTTTGAACCGCACTTAATAGTGTGGAGGTGGCGTCTCTTCTGATGCGTCAGCTAGATTAGAGCCATCCATATTTTTTACTTTGCCAACCACGAACTTCATCTGATCTTGCATTCTCGTGATTAACATTTGTTGTTGGCTAAGCGCTTCATTGAGTTCTTCAATGGTCTGTTCTTGGAAAGCTAGCTGACACTCTAGGTCATTTACGCGGCTTTCTAGTTGTTCAACTCGCTTTTCTGTCATCGTTCTTAATCCACATTCCAAGCTTGGGCAATGCCCGCAGAGGTGCCCGATATCACACGGTTCTTATCATCAAAGGCTGCATCATACACTACCGCACGAGGAGGGCGAGCATCTTTTAGTGGCTCAGCATCGTGGCGAGAAATTCGTTTGCCATCCTGAGTATTCCACACACTCACTTGGCTGGATGGCGTGCCCGTCACCAACATGCTGCCGTCATCAGAAAAACGAGCACTCGAAAAAATCAACTGTCGAGACCAGCTTTGCAATTGCGCTTGAGGTTCGCCCGTTTCAAGATCCCAAATCATCGCTTGATTGCCGCCATCAGAGGTAAAAGCCAGTTCACCATCGCGTTGTAGCGCGACTCGTACTACTCTTTGTTCATGCTCAAAGGTGCGCAACACCAAGCCCGACTCGGTATCCCAAAGGTAAGCTTTGTAGTCGTTGCCGCCTGATAATGCGTAGCGGCCATTAGAAGAGAGGGAGACTGAATTCACTTTTTCTCGGTGAGCAAGGAACTCCAGACGGCGTCCGGTGACTAAGTCCACATAGATGGCTTTTCCATTAGAAAGGCCAAGCAGTACTTTTTCACCATTGCTAGAGATATCGACATCGCGAATCAAGCCGTCGGAGATAGACCAGAGCCCTTGTGCTTGAGTCCAAGATAAGTCCCAAACGGCGAAGTTCATCTGGCTAGCGGTAATGGCAAAACGGCCATTGTCCGAGATACGGATACGCGATACTTGGTTTTCTAACTGGTCTTGTGGACCAAGCTGAGCCAACTCTTGGTCTTCGGCGAGGTCCCAAAGGAGCAGTTGCTTTTGCTGAGAGTAGAGCAGGGCGAAGCGTCCATCTCTGCTGAGTGCAAAGCTGGTGGCACCATTGGGCTCAATTTCCCAACGCTGCTCATCATCTTGGAAGAAAAAGCAACCATTTAACAAGGTGATGACAATTGTACATAGCAATGAGTGGAAAAATATTCGCATCACATCTAATAATCCGGTTTGTGTCGAAAGACATATGACTAGTATATTGTTATAACTAACGTATTCACACCAATCTAATCATTAGATTTGTGCACAATAACCAATGGCTTGGCCATTAATTGGAGAATTCAATGAAATCAGTTTTAAAAGTATCACTGCTTGCCGCAACGGTTATGCTAGCAGTTGGTTGTCAGAAAGAAGAACCAAAGGCAGAAGCTCCACAGGTTGAAGAAGTTAAAGTTGAAGCAGTAAACTTTAAAACAGAAGACGACAAAGCGGCATACGCAATCGGCGTATCTTTCGCTAACTACCTAAGCACAAGCATTGATAAGCCAAGCGAGCTAGGTATTAACCTAGACAAAGATATGGTTCTTCAAGGTATCGAAGACGTATTCGCAGAGAAAACTGCACTGAACGAAGAAGAAACTCGCGCAGCTCTTGAAGCTCTAGACAAGCGTGTTGCTGAAACTATGCAAGCACAAGCGGCAGAGAAATCAGCTGAAACTAAGAAAGCAGGTGATGACTTCCGCGCTGAGTTCGCAAAGATTGAAGGCGTAGAGCAAACTGAATCTGGCCTACTTTACCAAGTAATGACAGCTGGCGAAGGCGCTTCTCCAAAAGACACTGATACTGTTCAAGTTCACTACAAAGGTACGCTAACAGACGGTACTCAGTTCGACAGCTCTTACGACCGTGGTGAACCAGCAACATTCCCACTTAACCGCGTAATCCCAGGCTGGACTGAAGGCGTACAACTGATGCAAGTTGGTTCTAAGTACAAGTTCGTTATCCCGCCAGAGCTAGCATACGGTGAGCAAGACACACCGACTATCCCTGCTAACTCAACGCTAGTATTCGAAGTAGAACTACTAAACATCGATAACGCTGAAGCAGCTCCTGCACAGTAATATCGGTTAAAAGCCTCGTACTAAAATACGTTGATTGAATAAAAAGCCTAACTTTGAGTTAGGCTTTTTTTATGATTTGAAGATGAGTATTTGATTTTTAAACTTGTTCTAAATCACTAGTTGCAATGTTAGCTAGGTGTGCAATTAAAATTTTCTGATAAACTTACATAAATTTGTTGATTTTTCACACGAAGGTAAGGAATAAGTGACTACTACAGAAACAGTCAATGCAGATGTGTTACTTGAAATGGAATCAGTCCACGTTATGCCATTCAGTGAACACGATAAAATCATTCTAAGATCTTATGAGGCCGTTGTTGACGGTATTGCGAGCCTTATTGGTCCGTTTTGTGAAATCGTTTTGCACTCTTTAGAAGACCTCAATACTTCTGCGATTAAAATTGCCAACGGCGAAAATACAGGTCGTCAGGTTGGCTCGCCGATCACCGATCTTGCATTGAAGATGCTAAAAGATATTGAAGGTTCTAAGCGTAACTTCTCACGTTCATACTTCACTCGCGCTAAAGGCGGAGTGTTGATGAAGTCGATCACGGTTGCTATCCGCAACGGTGAAGACCGAGTGATTGGCCTACTGTGTATTAACGTGAATCTAGACGCGCCATTCTCACAAGTGCTGCAATCGTTCATGCCTACACAAGACGCAGACGAAGCCGCATCATCGGTTAACTTCGCTAGTGACGTTGAAGAACTTGTCGACCAAACGGTTGAACGCACCATTGAAGAAATTAACGCTGACAAATCGGTATCGAACAATACTAAGAACCGTCAGATCGTGATGGAGCTGTACGACAAAGGTATTTTCGATATTAAAGACGCGATCAACCGCGTTGCTGAGCGACTGAACATCTCTAAGCACACCGTGTACCTATACATCCGCCAACGTAAAACAGAGGATGAAGAGGGTTGCTAAGCTATACACTCCTAGTGAATGGGCCAGTCTATGGCTCACAGTCAGCAAGAAGTGCCTACCAGTTTGCCGTGGCTCTGATTAAACAGGGCCACAAACTTCACAGTGTGTTCTTCTATCAAGATGGCGTCAGTAACGGCTCAGACCTTACCGTACCGGCTAACGATGAATTTGATTTAGCTTCTGCTTGGCAAAAGCTGGCTGATGAACACGATGTTAGCCTTGAAACCTGTGTGGCAGCTGCGCTAAGACGCGGAGTGATTAGCTCTGAAGAAGCAGAGCAACATCAACTAAGTGCCTCTAACCTAGCCACTGGATTTACTCAAGCCGGATTAGGGAGCTTATCGGAAGCGCTACTAACGCAAGATAGGGTTGTGCAGTTTTGAGAAAGTTAGCCTTTATATTTAACAGTTTCCCTCATACGACCGCTGCGGGTAGAGAAGGGTTAGACGCCCTGCTTGCTGCGTCCGCATATAGTGAAGACATTGCCGTGTTCTTTGTTGGCGATGGCGTGACACAGCTTCTCAAAGCGCAGCAGCCCGACGAAACACTATCGCGTGACTACATCTCTGCATTCAAACTTATGGACCTGTACGACATCGAACAGGTGTATGTGTGTCAGCGTAGTCTGAGTCAGTTTGGTCTTTCAGCAGACAACCTGCTGATCGATGTGACCACCGTTGAAGCCGACGAGTTAACGCAGAAGTTAGCTCAGTGCCAACAGATACTGACTTTCTAGGGGACGCTATGCTTCATATTGTAAAATCAGTCGACAAACTTAAACTCGCATTGACCTATTCTCAGCCACAAGATCAGTATCTTTTGGTGGAAGATGCGGTGTATGTTTGCCTTCCCAATCATGAGTTATTCACTCAAATCTGCGCAGTAGAGCAGGTGTCGGTGTTAAAACCAGATCTCGATAGCCGAGGTTTACAACTACTTGTCTCAAGTACCATTGATCAAGTTGACTTCGATGGCTTCGTTAAACTGACGGTTTTGAACGACAAATCAGTCACTTGGTAGCTGTGTTTTATCAGTTTGGTTAAAAGTAGACCATCCTGAGCTCTAGACGGCTAAAAAAGATCTGTATATTTCTTGACACACCTCCCACTGCTGAATAGAATTTTGCGTCCCTAATTACGACTTGTGATTAGGGATAGATTTTTCACAAAGCTTACTTTCAAGTAAATTTCAGGAGCTAGTTAATGGCAACTATTAACCAGTTGGTTCGCAAACCTCGTGTAAAGCAAGTTGTTAAAAGCAACGTGCCTGCACTAGAAGCGTGCCCACAAAAACGTGGTGTATGTACTCGTGTTTACACTACTACACCTAAAAAACCTAACTCGGCACTACGTAAAGTATGTCGTGTACGTCTAACTAACGGTTTCGAAGTAACTTCGTACATCGGCGGTGAAGGCCACAACCTACAAGAGCACAGTGTTGTACTAATCCGTGGCGGTCGTGTAAAAGACCTTCCGGGTGTTCGTTACCACACTGTTCGCGGCGCACTTGACTGTGCTGGCGTTAACGACCGTAAACAAGGTCGTTCTAAGTACGGTGTGAAACGTCCTAAGTCTTAATTGATTCTCTTTTTTAAAAAGAAATCGTTAAGTAAGGCCAAACACTATTTTATTTATTATTCTGAAAAGTTTTGGAAAAAACCTGAAGAAGACAACGGAGAATATCCATGCCACGTCGTCGCGTAATAGGTCAGCGTAAGATCCTTCCAGATCCTAAGTTCAAATCTGAATTGCTGGCAAAATTCGTTAACATCCTTATGGTTGACGGAAAGAAATCTACTGCAGAAAAAATCGTTTACACTGCACTAGATTCAATGGCTGAGAAGTCTGGTAAAGACCACTTAGCTGTATTTGAAGAAGCTCTTGAAAATGTTCGCCCAGCGGTAGAAGTTAAATCTCGCCGTGTAGGTGGTTCAACTTACCAAGTACCTGTAGAAGTTCGTCCGGTTCGCCGTAACGCTCTTGCTATGCGTTGGGTAGTTGAAGCTGCGCGTAAGCGTGGTGAAAAATCTATGGCTCAACGCCTAGCTGCTGAAATGCTAGACGCGTCTGAGAACAAAGGTACTGCGGTTAAGAAACGTGAAGACGTTCACCGCATGGCTGACGCAAACAAAGCGTTCGCACATTACCGTTGGTAATACCTTTTTAGTGCTGCAAGGTTCCTTGCAGCACTTCTTTAGTTCCTATGCTTATGCTAGGAACTATTGCTATTTCTAGGGCAAGCAATTTTTAGCGAAGCATCGCTTTTAACGCCTAATCTAGACATAGCAATAGTCCCTAAGTCTCTAATAAGAGGATTCAACCGTGGCTCGTAAAACTCCTATAGAGCAATACCGTAATATCGGTATCGTTGCTCACGTAGATGCAGGTAAAACAACCACAAGTGAACGTATTCTGTTCTATACCGGTCTTTCTCACAAAATCGGCGAAGTTCACGATGGTGCAGCAACCATGGACTGGATGGAGCAAGAGCAAGAGCGCGGTATTACGATCACTTCAGCAGCAACCACTACGTTTTGGCGTGGTATGGAAGCTCAGTTCTCGGACCACCGTATTAACATCATCGACACTCCTGGACACGTTGACTTCACAATCGAAGTAGAACGTTCTCTGCGTGTGCTTGATGGTGCAGTTGTTGTGTTCTGTGGCTCATCTGGTGTTGAACCTCAGTCAGAGACAGTATGGCGTCAAGCTGATAAGTACCAAGTTCCACGTATGGTTTTCGTTAATAAAATGGACCGTACCGGCGCTGACTTCTTGCGCGTAGTTGAACAGATCAAGGACCGCTTAGGCGCAACTCCTGTTCCAATTCAACTGAACATTGGTGCTGAAGAAAACTTCCAAGGCGTTGTCGATCTTATCAAGATGAAGGCAATTAACTGGAATGAAGCTGACCAAGGCATGACTTTCACGTACGAAGATATTCCTGCAGACATGCAAGAAATGGCTGAAGAATATCGTACAGAACTTGTTGAAGCTGCTGCAGAAGCAAATGAAGAGCTGATGGATAAGTACCTTGAAGAAGGTGAACTAACAGAAGCTGAAATCAAACAAGGTCTTCGTACTCGTACCCTTAATAATGAAATCGTACTTGCTACTTGTGGTAGTGCATTCAAAAACAAAGGTGTACAAGCTGTTCTAGATGCAGTTGTTGATTTCCTTCCTTCTCCAGTCGATGTACCTGCAATTAAAGGTATCGATGAAGATGAGAACGAAGCAGAGCGTCACGCAGACGACAAAGAACCGTTCTCAGCGCTAGCATTTAAGATTGCAACAGACCCATTCGTTGGTACTTTAACTTTCATCCGTGTTTACTCTGGTGTTGTTGAAAGCGGTAAAACAGCTTATAACTCTGTGAAGAAACAACGTGAACGCTTAGGTCGCATTGTTCAAATGCACTCAAACAAGCGTGAAGAAGTAAAAGAAGTACGAGCAGGTGACATCGCAGCCATCATTGGCCTGAAAGATGTGACTACTGGTGAAACCCTTTGTGACCAGAACCATAAGATTGTTCTTGAGCGCATGGAGTTCCCAGATCCAGTTATTCAGATCGTTGTAGAGCCAAGCTCTCAAGCTGATCAAGACAAAATGACTATCGCTCTAGGTAAACTAGCAGCGGAAGACCCATCGTTCCGCGTTGATATGGATGCGGAAACTGGCCAGACTCTGATTTCTGGTATGGGTGAACTACACTTAGATATCATCGTTGACCGTATGAAGCGCGAATTTAGCGTGAACTGCAACGTTGGTAACCCGCAAGTGGCTTACCGTGAGACTATTCGTGGTACAGCGAAAGCGGAAGGTAAATTTATCCGTGAACATGGTGGTAAAGGTCAGTACGGTCACGTATGGCTGAAACTAGAACCATCAGAAGCTGGCGAAGGCTTTGTCTTTGTGGATGAAATTGCCAATGGTATCGTACCGAAAGAGTTTATCGCTTCAGTTGCTAAAGGCGTTGAAGAGCAGATGAACAATGGTGTGCTTGCTGGCTATCCAGTTTTGGATATCAAAGCTACACTATATGATGGTTCTTACCATGAAACAGATTCAAGTGAGATGGCGTTTACAATCGCTGCCTCTATGGCTTTCAGAACGGGTGCACTTGAAGCGCAACCGGTTCTGCTTGAGCCTATGATGAAAGTTGAAGTAACTACTCCAGAAGACTGGATGGGTGACGTTGTTGGCGATATTAACCGTCGTCGCGGCATCATCGAAGGTATGGACGAGGGGACAGCTGGCCTGAAGATAATTCGTGCACAAGTTCCGTTGTCTGTCATGTTCGGTTACGCAACTGATTTACGTTCTGCGACACAAGGTCGTGCTTCTTACTCTATGGAGTTTAGTGAGTACGCTGAAGTGCCTAACAATGTTGCAAAAGCAATCATTGCAGAGCGTGGTTAAACAAAAGGAAGGCATTTTTTTTCATTTTTTGAAAGAACAATGCGTCCAAATATTGCGCTAACGAGAGTTGGCGCATAAAATAGCAATTTCTGGCGCGTCTCGCTCAATAATGAACGTGGCGAATCATAACTAGGAAGGAACACGATTGTGTCTAAAGAAAAATTTGAACGTACGAAACCGCACGTAAACGTTGGTACTATCGGCCACGTTGACCACGGTAAAACAACTCTAACTGCTGCTATCTGTACTACTCTTGCAAAAGTATACGGCGGTGTTGCTAAAGATTTCG